>CAYWBA010000343.1:0-3805 GCA_964455955.1 uncultured Planctomycetota bacterium
TATTACGCGCTGCAAGCAGCGCGGCTAAACATGCGGCTTCGCCGCTACTGCCTGTTGGCTATTGCCTTCTTTAACAGAGACGTAAACCTGCGTTCATTCTTGCGCTGAAACCAAGAAATTTTCTCAAAATTCCTTGTGGAATTGAGAGATAGCTTTCTACTTGATTGACTTATATTCGCCTCGGTTCTCCCGGGCTAGTTTTTTCATGAAATCTACTGCCCGCTGCACGTCCTGGCCATCGAAGCCGAAGGTAAAGATTCGAACTTTGCGGAACCTGTTCTCCTTCCGTACAAAGTTCAGGCACTCATCGATCATCTTGATATTTCTTTCGTCAGACTTGTCTGGCGATTCCGGGTAGCGCTTGGGCGAACCATCAGAGACTAAGAAAATGGTATCTGCTTCCGTATTGGCGAATGCTTCTTTCAGCGCGTCGTCGGTGAACGTGCCACCGACAGCCTTGAACTTCTTCACAAAGTTGAGAGCGGCCTGCTTGTTCTTGGAAGTGGCGGGGACAAGCTTCTTGTTCTGCCATGATTTAACGCTGCTTGAGAATGTGATTATATTAAACTTAATCCTTTTCGGCAAGGACGCAACTGATTTTATCAATCCCTTTTTGCATCTCTCGATCCTCATGCGGTCGGAAGGTATCTTGTCATAGTCGCCACGCCTCTGCTTGCCATCACCCGGGTCTTTTATAACCATCGAATCGGACACATCTATCACAAAGAGAATCTCGTTGCTGATTATTTCGTGTCCAAAGAACTTTGGACAATATCTTGTTTCATCAGGGAGCGCGTGTTTAGGTTTGTTGTTTTTCCCAGGCTTGGGGCTGTTAGGATTAGCCTTGAGTTCCTTCTTGCGGATACGCCAGTATTCTTTCCATTCACCTGCAGTTTCATAGTCAGGGCCCACCAGTGTAGTCAGTGCTTTGCGCGCCTCGACCCAGATAAGTCCTTTCCCTTTTTCAAGTTCTTCAAGCACATCTATAAGCGCTTCGACTATCTTGATAAGTTCATTTACCTCGACGTGCTCTTGTTTGGAAAGGGCAATTATCGCCTCGCGCAGTACTTCGGGTTGTTCGTCCTTGAGAAGCGCGATGAGCGTTTTAGGAACTTGCTTGCCTTTGAGGTTTCCCAAGACCTCAGCGACGAGGACTTTCAACCGCCAGTCCCGCCTCTTTGCAGCAGCCTTTGAGCAGAGGTAGTTTACCGCCTTCTCTTCGGTGATTTTGGAAAGCGCCTCCTTGGATGCAAGGAATACTTCCTGCGATTGAATTTTCTCAGCCAGCGCGATTGATACGATGACCTTGACCGCTTCAACCGTGTTCTCTCCACCCAGCTCTCCAATAGTCGCGGCCGCGGCTGTGTAATCACCTGCACTCAGCTCCTGCGCGAGCCTCTTCTTGAGCTTCTTGACATTGCCTGCATACAACAGGCCCGTAACCGCCAGCACTGCAGCGATAATGGTAAATCCTTTTAACAGCTGGCCCCTGAAAGTCTGGGAAATTGGGGGATGCAAGCCATATTGAGTTGCAGCCATATAGGATATATCATTACCCTTTCGTTTCAATTATCGTCCTCCTCTATACGTGTTGCTCGCTGTAATTATACATGTTAGGGGCGGGGCGGGCAAGGGAGAACCGCGCTGCGGGCAAGAGGAGGGATACTGCTTGACAGCCAGATGGCGGCTGTATATTATGCCTCAGAGGAGTTCTACTATGGAAGTTGAAACAAAACCGAGAATTCTCGTTGTGGAAGACGAAGAGCCGATGCTTGAGCTTCTCAGGGCGATACTCAGCATCTCTTTCGCGGTTGACAGCTCCATGAACGGGAAAGGCGCGGTGCAGAAGGTACGCCACAAGAAATACGATGCTGTAATTCTCGACATCAGGCTTCCCGACATAGACGGGCTGGAGGTCCTGACGGAAATAAGGAAGATAGATGAGAACCTTAACGCGGTCATGGTGACAGGCATTGCCGATGTCAAGACAGTGGTTGCGGCGATGAAACTGGGTGCGTACGACTATATCACAAAGCCTTTCCGGAACGATGACCTGATTGCCTCTGCCGAGCGGGCGGCAAAGCATTCCCGCCTTCAGAGAGAAGTGGAACACCTGCGCACGGAGGTTTTCTCTAACGATAGCTTCAAGAGTATTATTGAGGACAGCCCGGCGATGGCGCCGGTCCTGAACAAAATCGAGAAGGTGAAAGACTCCGGCGCGAACGTGCTGGTCACGGGGGAGTCGGGCACAGGCAAGGAGCTTGTTGCGCGCGCAATACACTATCTCGGCAGGTGGCGCAACGGGCCGTTCGTGGGGATAAACTGCGCGTGTTTTGTTGATACACTGCTTGACAACGAGCTGTTCGGGCACGAGAAGGGCGCGTTCACGGGCGCGGATGCGCCATATCCGGGGAGGTTCGAGCAGGCGGACGACGGCACCTTGTTTCTTGATGAAGTCACCACGATGTCTCCCGGGGCGCAGGCCAAGCTCCTGAGAGCGCTTGACCAGAAGCGGGTCCAGCGGCTCGGGGGCACAACTGAGATTGAAGCGAACGTGCGAATAATCTCGGCTACGAACCAGGACATAGAAGAAGCTATCACCAGGGGAGAGTTCAGGGAAGATTTATATTATCGCCTGAAGGTTGTCACAATAGAAATCCCGCCTCTGCGGGACAGGAAAGAGGATATTCCCGGGCTCCTGAGGTTCTTTCTCCATAAGTACTTTGTACAAACGGGGAGGAAGTTTGAAGGCGCTACTGAAAAAGCGATGGAATATCTTTTCGGCCATGACTGGAAAGGCAACATCCGCCAGTTGGAGAACGTTATAGAGCAGTGCGCCATTCTTGAAGAGGGAAACCTGATTACGGAGCGCTACCTGCCGAAGGAGATACTCCGGATAGAAGGAGTTTCGCCGGTTGAGAGGGTATCTGAGGGTGGTCTGCGGAAAGAGGTCGAGCAGACTGAGAAGCGGCTGATTTTGAGCGCACTGGAATCTTCCCGGTGGAATGTTGTCAAGGCAGCAAAAAAGCTGCATCTTCACAGGAATACTCTGCGTAACAAGATGGCCAGGTATCATATCAAACCGCGACGCCGCAAATAGCACAGATTCTGGTCATTGGAATCCTTCCGAAATGCACAAGAATTAGTCATTCCTTCTATGGTTCAAGAAGCCCGTATTGTCCTAACCCTTGCATTGGCAAAGGGATGGGCCACACTCAGCCAGTTGATTCCGAAACGGCATGGTCTTTGCAATATAAGCAGGTTGGAACCACTCATTGGGGGGAAAAGAAATGAGAGAGAACACGAAAACAAGGGCAAAGGAAGGGGGGTTGGAAATGAGGGGGTTACTGTTAGGACTGGTGGCAGTCGGGGTTCTGACATTTGTTTGTTCAGGATATGCGGAATTGTTCGGAGCAAACCCGCAGCCGGAACCACTTAAGATAACTGTCTTTGACCTGCCGGATGGTAGAGAAAACGATATGTACAGCCAGCAAATGACATGTCAGGGCGGAACAGCACCATACTTCTGGGGCCTGCAAAGCGGTTCGCTGCCACCGGGCCTGTCGCTCACCGGGGTGCCTTCGCAGCAGGGGGCATATGATTTCATGGTGATAGTTACTGACAGCAGCGAGGATGTGGCGACTCGAGCTTACACCCTTCGGATTAACCCGGAAGAATGCAATGTGACTATTAACGACATGTCCCCTGCCGTAATCGGCCCTGCCCCAGACATGGCAACTGTCAACTGGCAAGCAGACAAGGATGGCACCTATTATGTTGAGATAGGTGGAGGCGAGGGTATAGG
>CAYWBA010000344.1:0-3786 GCA_964455955.1 uncultured Planctomycetota bacterium
TCCCATCACCGCCTTCCACTGCGCCTGAGTCACCTCAGTGGTCTGCATATAGAACGGCTTGGTTATATTCACCTTGTGCTGCGGCCTTTCATCTATGCGCCTGCTTACCGGTGAGCCCATAGTGAATTCTCTGGCGGGAATCAGTACAAACTTCATTCCGATGGAGTTTGTGACAACTTTTTCAAGCTTTAAGGCTTCTCGTTTCGGTGGAGTGTCCGGCTTCTTTGCTTCAACTGTACCCGGCAATTTTTCAATCTTTCCATCTCGACAGACGGCACATTCGCCTCTCTGTAACAGGATATTTCCCGCAGGAATCGGGAAGGCGCCTGCGTTTATCAGCATATCCCCGTCCACCAAAATCCATTCGCCATTTCGCATGGAACAGATACCACCACCCTTGCCAATCCAGATATTTCCTCCTTTCTCCTTAACGTAGATTGGTATAGGATTCAGGCCCAGTTTTTTGGCCCTTTCGCATCCCTTGCGAACGACATCCTCGTCAGCGCCTGTTGCAGCCATTTTCTCGAGTGCTTTTTCGGCAAGCAGGCGGACGTTTTTGTCCTTGTCGTGCAGCGCCCGGTTCAGGGGTTCAACCGCCTTCTTGTCGCCTATCTTGCCTAATGCATGTGCGGCATCTCCGCGTACTTCGGCATCTCTGTCTTTCAAACTTTCAATAAGATGTTCGACCGCCCTCTTGTCGCCTATTGTACCCAACGCCCATGCAGCGTTTTTGCGGACATTCGTATTCCGGTCATTCAGCGCTTTAATCAGAGGCTCGACCGCTGGTTCGCCCATTTCTGCCAACGCCGTGGCTGCATCGAAACAGACTTTTTCGTCTTTCAAAGACCTTATCAGAGACTCAATCAACGGATTATCACTTGCCGCACTTGATGCCGTTATAGGGGGTTCGCGTTTAGTGGAATCCTTATCCTCGTCTTCCACTTTCTTTGCTGTCTCAAGAGCAAGTTTTTCTTCAGCAGGTTTCTTTGATATTATTGACTGCTCTTGACCTTGTTGCTGTGTCTTGTCACATCCTAAAAAAGCTACAGAAAGAGTCAACAATAGCATCACTATCTTCTTCATTTCCTCCCCCTTACTTTAACATCGATATATAGCCCACAAAGTATTTTCCCACAAAAAAGTCTCCGTATCCACGTAGATAAATAAAAACCATAGAAGTGAAGTGTTAAGCAAATTTCCGAAAACTCCTGCCTGAATCTACCTAACTGGGATTTCACAGATGAAATCTGTTCGTGACCATCACAAACCCCTCTTAAAGAATTTACCACAATAATGGTATTTCAGCAAGCCAAATCCTCTGTTAGGTTAAAATCTGGGAGTTCCATGCGGATTTTCTGACGCAAGTTCAGTTCTGGCAGTTGATTATTGTATTGTTTCTTCTGCGTCCTCTGCGCCTCTGTGGTTTAATCCAATCTCCCACATGCCGACAGCCGCACCTTCAGTAAAGGTGTCAAAAGTCCTACCCAGTTTGCAAAACTCATCCGGGGCATCGCAGGCAGAGTACGGGTTTCAGGGCGAATGCGGCGGGGGAGGCCGGTACCTGTCTGAGGATGAGACACCCCCGGTGCTTTTTCTGCTATTTCTCAGGGTCGCGAGCGCCTTTTCACGCCCCTGCGCCGCCTGCCTTAATAGCCCGGCCTTCGCAGCCGCTTTAGCGGAGTGGGCTATGGCGCGCAGGCATTCCTATTGAAAGCCGGTGCAGGGCAACAGCCAGTCCCATAACGGACCAGAAGACAGGGCTTGAGGAGAGGGTCGAGAAAGAGAACTGTTGCTGGGCAAGGTGTGCAGCGGAGCCAATCAGGACGGAAAGGGCGAGCGCCTTTTCACGCCCTGTCAAGCGCGAAGCGGCGCGGGCGGCCATTTTCAGAGAAAGACCGACAATGATGACAAAGAAAGTAAGCGCCGCGAACCCGCCTTCATATGCAATCTGCAGGATAAGGTTCTCAGGCTTGTCGGGCTTGCCGACCACCTTGCCTACAAGCCCAAGCTGTTGGGGCTTCGGGGCATATTGGGGGAAGACGAAGTGCATGGTATCCGGCCCCCAGCCTAATGCAGGATGGGCCCTGATAAGTGGTAGTGTGGCTCGCCAGATATAGATTCTTGTGTAAATGGTTGACTGGCGTATGTCCGGTGTCACCACGCCTGCCGAGGCCCGCTGAAGCAGCGACGGCTTGCCTGTGGCTACGGCGAATCTGTCAGTTGCAATTGCGCACGCTGCGAGAGCGGTGAGCAGGACAACGATTCGCGCAGAGGACACTTTGTTTGCCCTGGCCGTCTTGCACCTTAGCAGTACAATGCACAGCACGCCTGCAGCCCCGAGACCGACCCAGGCGCCGCGGTGATAGGTTGCAAGCAGGCAGGAAAAGATTAACATTGCCGGGGCGAGCCACAGCCTTGAGCGCCGGCGAGATCTTACATATATAGATAGATCTTCACTGTCAGGCATGAGAAACATCATCACGGGGAATGGCAGGACAAGCAGGAGGTAGGCGCTTAGGAACCCCGGGTTGCCGCTTGTGGCAAATGCGCGCCACCAGGAGACCCTGACGTAGTCTCGCGGCAGGAGATCGTTGCCAAGACCGGGCTTATAGAAAAAAAACTGGTACAGGCCGTACGCGGAAGCCACGCATGCGCCCAGCATCAGAGCATTTGCCAGTTTTCTAACTTTGGAGCGCGAATCCGTTGACGTTGCGACCAGAAACAGCGCCAAGGCGTACATGATAAAGGCGAGCAGTCCTTCGGACCGGCGTCTGCGGCCCCAAAAAGCGAATTCCCGGTAAGGCGAGAGGGCAGCAGCAACAGCAAGCACGATGAGAAAGGCGGCTGTAAACAGGAATATCCTGTTGTAATGCGCACTTGGATGATCTTTCCCCAGGAAGCGCAACAGCCAGAAGAAACCTGCGAGCCCGAGCAAAAAGAGCCCCGCGTTCAGCTTGGGCTTATAGTAGAAGTCATCGAATTGGCCTTCAAACTCGGCGCCTTCCGGGGAATAGGCAAGTGGAACAAAGGCGACGAAGATGTAGAGAATTATCATCATTGCCCGCGGCGCGAACGAGGTAGAATCATTTGCGATAGAGCTGGAAATCTGGTTGCCGGGCTTTTTCATGGTGTGAGTATATATGAAAAGAGGGACACGGGCAAGAACCCGTATCCCCCGATTTCGCTTTGGCCGCGCTATGGTGAGGGCGATATTGTGGCTGCGTTGGTCACGAAGATGCATTCAGGCGTGTGCTTAACGGCATCTGAACCCGTAATCTGCGCAGATTCCATTTGTGAGAATCCTACGCTCCAGAGGACATATGTCGGAATTTCGCTCGCTGCCTGCGGTGCTCTGTACCTATACTCGTACAGACTATCGTCAGGATCGAAGGGGTCCTTGGGACGCTTCTCGAGTATCCGGGGACGCATGTTCAGGAGGTACACTTCCCAACCACCGTAATGAGATGGAAAATTGTTGTACTTGATGTAGTATCCGCTGAGCGCGGCCTGGACAATCCTCAGGTCAGCTGCAGCCTGCTTTTCCTTTGCCTCTCTGGTAACTCCGATAACCGACGGCATCAAGATAGCTATCAGTATGCCCAGAATGGCAAGCACAAGCAGCATTTCGACCAGTGTGAAGCCTTTTTGCTTCATATCTGTCTCCCTCCTTTCCCAGTCAGTTGGTAATTACCCTTGCGTTGGTCACGTACAGTTCAGCATTCTTTGTGTCGAGACTGTCAGTCGATGGCACAGGGTCCACCCATGGGGCGCCAGGGGCAGCCTTCT
>CAYWBA010000345.1:0-3720 GCA_964455955.1 uncultured Planctomycetota bacterium
CCCAAGTTTACGGCTGTATCGCTGCCTGCATCCAAGCATGGGCTGTCAACAAGCTGGCCTGCGGCAATCTGGCTCAAATAATAATCCCCCCTCAGCCCTGTCACAAACGACGGGTCAAGATGAATGCATGAGCTAAGCGGGTCGCTGACTGTACCGAGCCCTTCGATATTCTTCGGGTCAAGTAAGTTATCAGCATAGTCGCAGTAGTTCAGCGTCACGGTAGGACTTGCATCCTCGGTGTAGATTTGATTGCCGCCAAAACCAGCCGTATTACCCCAGAGAATCGTGTTGTTGCAAATCACGGAGGAACTGCCTTCAACAACAATGCCGCCGCCATAGTCCGCCGAGTTGTTTGCTATGGTGCAACTGTATAGGTTTAGCTCTGAGTCTGAGTATTCAATCCCACCGCCCTTGGTGACTCCGGAATTGTCAGCTATTTTGCAGTTTATCAGCGTGGCGGAACTGAGGGAGCAAGAAATGCCAGCGCCCCAGTCCGCCGTGTTATCGGCTATCGTGCAGTGGTTCAGCGTGGGAGTGGAGTCATACATATGAACACCGCCGCCGCAGCCGGAGTTCGCATTGTTATTTGTTATTATACAGTTACTGATTGTGTCACTGGAGATGGCATAGCAGGAAATGCCGCCGCCGTTGTCTGCGGAGTTGTTCGTTATTATGCAGTTGGTTATTGTGGCGCTGGACTCGTAGCCGTGAATTCCGCCACCGAAGAAACCTCCTGTGTTGTTCGATATGGTGCAGTTGGTTATTGTAGGGCCACAATGTGAGATCGCAATGCCAGCATCATTGTTGCTCGTAATGGTACAATTACTTATAAGGGCACTGGACCCGCCGCAGTAAATCCCACCGCCGTTGTCCGATGAGCAATTTGTTATTATGCAATTGGTTATTGTGGGACTGGCGCCGGCACAACAGATGCCACCGCCGTAGCTGGTGCCGGCATCGCCGTTGGTAATTGTGAAGCCATCGACAACTGCCTGGTTTGTTTCGCCGTTGTTGAAATAAAAGCCGCAGTCCATGCGCGCCAGGTCAATGATACACTTCTCGGGCCCCTCCGCGGACTTGACTGTTATTAACTTGCCGTTGAAACTGATGCTGAAGTCCCACTTATAAGTCCCACTTGCCACTATAACCGTCCAGCCGTTTTCAGCTTTGTCAATCCCTGTCTGAATTGTCCGTACCGCTGTATCCCACCTTAAGCCGCTATTGCTGTCATTGCCGTTATTGGTGTCTACGTAGATTATATGTTTTCCTCCCGTCGCGCCCCCGCCGCCGCCACCACCGCTTGAGCAGGAAGCAAGGACTGTGACAGATAAAAACAGCAGCATACCCAGCAGTATGCTCAGGAATCTATTGCGCATGGTGAACCTCCTGTCTCAAGGGAACCTGATATTAAAATATAGCATGGGAATAGGAAAGAGGCAAGTGGATTTGCACACTTTTTGCGCGCTGCCGGGGTCAGTTGGAGGAATATTGCGCAAGCTGAGCGGATTGGTCGGGGCGAGACCACGTTGCAGGCGGTGCGGCTATAGCACTTCACGGTTGGACGTATCCACATAATGCGAACCAGCCAATGGCATCGGCAACCCCGCCGTTTATCGGCGGGGAAGAATCTTCCGCGGGGATGAACCCCGCGGAATTGAGACGGTAGGTTACACTCATTCGAGAAGTGCTATAAACGCTGCCCTCTGTGCCTCGGTGGTGCAAGAGAGGCGGGGGTTTATTTTTTTTCTGGTTGTTTGCGGGTGGATTTTTTTGTGCCGAGGATTGGTTTTTTGAGTAGTTTTGTAATAGCGCTTAGTGCAGTTCCTTCTTCACGTTTTTTGCGGGGCTTGAGGAGCTTAACGCAGCGGAAACCGCCGAGCGTGTCTATGTGGATGGCGGGCGGGGCGTAGAAGCGGGCGCAGCAGCGGAGTGCGGAGGGGTCTGCGCCCCATCCGCCGCCTTTGAGGACTTTTTTCTCACCGGTCTCGGGGCCGAGCGGCTCCCTTTTGGGGGTTGACTGGTAGTAGTCGGGCGCGTACCAGTCGCAGCACCATTCCCAGACGTTGCCTGCCATATCCCAGCATCCGCAGGGCGAGAGGCTGCCGGGGTACTGGTTAACAGGCGTGGTTTTCATAATGCCGGACTGTTTGCAGTTACACATGTCGGGCGAGAAGTCGTCACCCCAGGGGAAGAAGCGGTTGTCGGTGCCGCGGGCTGCCTTTTCCCACTGGGCTTCTGAGGGCAGGTCCATGCCGGCCCACTGTGCGAACTGCTGTGCGCCGAACCAGGTGATGCAGACTGCGGGGTGTTTTTTAACGCCGGGCGCGGCAGCCCAGGTTCCTCTTTGCCTGAGAATTCCGAGGTTATTCGGCTCGAAGAGCTTGCGAGCTTCTTTATTGTCTGGAATTGCGAGCAGGTCGAGGAACTGGGTGAACATTTCGTTGGTGACCTCGAACTTGTCAATGTAGAATGATTCGAGGAAGACTGCGTGTTCCGGCCGCTCGTCCGCCCTGCCTTTATCTGAGCCCATTAGGAACTCGCCTGCGGGCACGAGGACCATGGAGCTTCCGGTCAGTTCGCAGAAAGCTTCGAGCGGCAGGCCGGTTTTCTGGTGGAATGGAGTTTTCTTTGCGGGCTCAAGGCCTTCGGGGAGCTTCGGCATCTGGCCGAGCAGTCTCTTGGCGGCGCCGTTGTCGGGGTTGAGCGCAAGCGCTTTTTGCAGAAGAATCTTGGCGTTATGACGGCGGCCCTGGTCAGTGGCTGTTTTTGCCTGCCCCACTATGGCGCGTGCCTCGTGTTTTCGCCTCGCGTTGTCGAGGTCGGAGGAGAACTCTTCCTTTTCGATGCTTCTTGCAACTCTGAAACCTGTCTGGTTTGTAGCTGCGTCGGGTTCGCCGCCGACCCTGCGGGTGCTGCGGAGGAAGTCGCCGCGTCCGGACCTGCCGCCGCCTCGCAGGACAAACTTACTGTCGCCCTGGGTGTTTTTCGGGTTATCGTACTTACTTTCGGAGTAGAAGGTATCGCTATAGGCGTCCGCGGTCCATTCCCATATGTTTCCGACCATATCCTGGCAGCCGTATTCTGAGGCACCGGCGGGGTGTGCAGTAACCTCCGCGGGCGGGCCGGAGGAGAGTTTGCCGCTGTAGTGAGCTTTCTCGCGGGTGGGATTTCCTTTTCCCCAGGGGTACTTGTTCCCGTCGGGGCCGCGGGCCGCTTTTTCCCACTGCGCCTCTGTCGGCGGCGAGAAGTGTTTTTTCGTCTTTCGGCTCAGCCACCGGCAGAAGTCCCGGGCGTCGTGCCAGCTCACGCCCACCACGGGCTGGTCGGGCTCGCCATAGCCAGGCTCGCTTATGTGAGGCGGGGCAGGCTGGCCCGAGTCTTTCATAAACTCCTGGTACTGCCAGTTGGTGATGGGGAATCGTCCGATATAGTAGTCGTCAAGGTAAAGTGCGTGCTGCGGTTTTTCGTTCGCTTGGTGATTGTCGGAGCCCATGACAAACTCGCCCGCGGGAACGTAGACCAGGGGTATGCCGGCTTCGGTGATGAATATTTTTCTTGTGTGCCGTAGTTCGGCCAGCTCCAGGTCTTCGGTATCGTCATACTCGGAACCGGACTTACTGGAGAGGGCTGCCTGGCGGCAAGCAGGGCAGACCTTCTCGCCGGGCATTGTCAGCCCCCCGCAAATCACGCAGGGGGTCTCAGCAAGCTTTTTGCTTTCTG
>CAYWBA010000346.1:0-3707 GCA_964455955.1 uncultured Planctomycetota bacterium
CTCAGCATTACACTTTTTGAGAAAGTCCTTATATCCCAAGTGGTTACGGAAACGAATCCGCAAAACGAAAAAATCGGCTTCCGTAACCAGTTACCATTATTCGACTTATAACCGGACAGTAGTGATTTTGGATTTCGAATTACGTGTTTACCGGCTTTCCCACCACTTTTCCCATTCCCGGATGTCTTCAGCTATCTCAGCCTCGTTTTCCTGCTTGTACGGACCGTTGTGCAGGCCCGTGATGTAGCGCAGGACACCTGCAGCCGCTCTCGCCAGAGCCTTGTCGTCGGACCGAAGCCTGGCCAGAAGCGGCGGCACCAGGTCAATGTCCCTGCATTCCAGCGCCTCTATGGCGCCGCAAAAGCGCCAGAGGGTGGCGCAATCCCGCTCTGCCGCAACTGCTTTCTTCAGCGCGGGGAGCGCACTACGGTCTTTCTTTTCCTCAATCTCATCTGCCGCCCGGCGGCGTTCTTCCACATCCAGCGCTGTCAGACGTTCAGCCAAGCTCGTGTATTTCAGCTTTCTTTGCGCCTGATCGAGCTTCTCCTTCAGCCTGTCGCGGCGCCATTTGCCGGAATCGTCTCTCTCTTTTGTGGCCAGCCGGACCACTGCAAGCGACATGTCGGAATCCGAGTTACAGAGATGCTCCAGGCATTTCCAGCGAAGCGTGTCTTCCTTGTTCGCGCCTATCTTCCGCAGTATGTGTTCGTCACACCCGCCGGGCAACTTCATAAGGGCGGAGAGCGCTTTCTCCCGCAGGTCCTCCGGCTCGGACGTGTCGGAAAGTATCTGCGCGAGGAGTGCCCGAGCGCCAACCGCTTTCAGCTCTCCCATCGCTTCCACCGCCTTGCAGCGGACGCTTTTTCCGCCTTTTCCCGCCAGTTCTTTCAGCTTCGCCTCAGCCCGGCCGATATTCAAGTTTACAGCCGCATCAATTGCGGCCTTGACCACCTTAGACCTTGCGGAAGGCTGCAGGTACTTCAGGATGTGCTCCGGCGCCTCCGGTTCGCGGCGCCGGGAAACTGCCTTAATCAGTTCCACGACCACTTCAGTTTCCCTATCCAGCGCCACTAAAAGAGCCTGGCTAGCCCTGGTGCCGGGCACGTCGACCAGGGTATCCACCGCCGCTTTGGCCACGTCATCCCGCTTATCCAGAAGAGCCCCGGCGAGAGCGTTGATAGAGGTCCGGGCCGACGCACCTGTCATGGCCGGTTCCGCGCCGCGCAGCTGCTCGGTATATTTAATCCTGGACTCCTCGCCTGAGCCTTCAGCCTTGATATCTTCGCGCTTCAGCAGCTTGCCCAGGGCGCGCACTGCCGCCTTCGCCACCGCGATTGGCTTGTCCTTGACTGTTTTGGCAAGGACAGGCACGGCCAGGCTTCCACAGTCGCCGAGAGCTGAGGCTGCGGCTGCGGGGAGCTCGAAGTTTTCATCGCGCACCATCTTGCTGAGCGCCTCTATCGCGGCCGGCCCGCCGATATTTCCGAGCGCTGAAATCGCGCTTTCCGACAGGTTATCTTCGCCGTGCAGCGCGCATCGCGTCAGCACCTCTATTGCCGAAGTGGAACCGATAGTTCCCAGCATGGCCGCTGCCAGATTGCGCAGGCCTTCCGCCTGCTCGCTGTCAGAGGCGATTTCACAAAGCTTTGCCACAGACCCGCCGTCTTTTATCCTTCCGAGCGCCTGAATGGCGGCTGCCCGAACCTCGCCTTTTGCCTCGTTAACCGTGAGTAGCCGGGTTTGCAGCTCACCGGCCGCCCGTTTGCCATAGATATTCGCGAGGTAGTTAACAGCAATAACCCGCGTTATTACTGTAGATTTGCTGTCCTTTACTTGTCCGGCCAGACTATCGAAGTCCAGAGACAGCTCCGTGCTACTTGCCAGCGGCCAGTCTCCTTCGTGGCTTTCAGTGCCCGGGCGCTTGAAGTCAATCACCAGAATCACACCTGAATCCTCGCTCGCGCCCGCGCTTTGCAGGATGGGGCTGACGAATTTCACAGTGCTTAGAAACTCGTCTTTCAGCATGGTTCCCAGCTTGAACTCCAGGCAGAGAACAAATCGTTCTCCCGCGCGTATTGTTCCAAAACTCGGGTCAATCGGCGTGTCGCTGCTGCGCGTCGTGAATGTAATCATAGTGCCGCTTTTCTGGAATAACGCATCGTTGTCTTCGTCGTTTCGCTGCGCGTTGTAGACAACAAAATGCTTCGCAGTTTCATTTACGCCTGATTCAAACAATCCTTCCCTTTCTTCAGAAGAGGTGCGCATCTGCACCATTCCTTCATAGCTGCTTTCATCGCTGTTGGATTCCAGCAGGATGCACAAATTGCTGAGAATCAGATTGCTCCGCCCGGTATTTCTCAGCACAAGCCTCAGGGACCAGACTCGAAACGTCCCGGACCAGGGATACGTCAGGCTCTCCGAGGAGCGTGTCATGCGCGCCGACTCAACCTTAACCTGCGGCGGCCAGCCGGGCTTCGTCTCTCCCGTCCCATCCGCGCCTTGCCCGTGCACGCCTGCTGTTTCTCCTCCCGGAGTGATTGCGGGCGAACCGCTGAAAAACAGCATGTATAAAACGACCGCAAGCAGCAGTACCCCGGCTGCGATGCCCACAGCTACAAGAGGTTTACTGCCTTTCCCTTTCTGGGCGCTGGGAACTGTAATGCCCTGGGTCGCCCTCTCGCGAGCCTGTGCCGGTGCGGGCAGGGCTGCAGCGGGTGCAACCTGCAGTGCGCTTGTTGTTTCACCGGGAATCGTTACCCGTCGTCCGCACCCGGGACACATCCGCTGTTTCCCCGCGTTGCTCGCTTCTGTTTCCATCTGCCTGCCACACTTGGGACATTCAAACGGTATTTTCATTATGCCCATCTCTCCTTTACTCATTCAAGCATTATAGCGGAAGTTCCACAGGTAATATAAACCGATATTTTACAGATGAATACCATATACACGCAACTTACTTGAAAGGTTAGCAGGTCTTCTAGAGTTATGCAAGAATGTCTTCGTTCCCCCCCTCTCCCTGTGACATTCCCTTGGATAGCCTCGTTCCGCATTCGCCGCAGAACTTCTGGCCTTGGGGCCATTCCTTCCCGCACTTCGGACTCTCGGGCATTTCTAACCCCCATAAACCTATAACATAATGGTAGCATTACCAACGAAAAGGTCAAGGGCAGGCATTCTGTTTGAAAGCAACTTTCCCCGTTTTGCTCCTGGCGAAATTTGACAGTAATTCTCAACTTTTCCGGAATATTCCAGCAGCCCAGGTGTTTAGCAAAATAGGAATGGAAATCCGGATTTCAGCTAACATTTCGGGTTCTGATACGTATAATCAAGTGCGGTTGTAATTACAGGCTATAGGCAATAATTTAGCCAAGAGCCAATAGCTAATAGGAAAAGTTCAAATGACAAAGCTCAAATGCCAAATGAAGCCCAAAGCTCAAATTTCAAATTGGGATTTCACCACAGAGACGCAGAGAACACAGAGAAGTAAAAGAAAATGAATCTTGGGTTAATAAGAAACCAAGGAAAAGAACCAAGAAGGGTTTTCTCTGTGACCTTTGTGCCTCTGTGGTGCAATAATGACATAACTTATTGCAGGACAAGATGTTACACGTACCCACACCATCTATCTCGACGCAACCTGCTTATATAGCAATGGGTTGCGTCCATTCTCAACTCGCGCTATGCCACGCAAATGTAACCCGACCCCC
>CAYWBA010000347.1:0-3698 GCA_964455955.1 uncultured Planctomycetota bacterium
TTATATAAGCTCGCGTAAAATAAGCAGGAACAAAATCTGGACTTGCTTCAACTGCCCTATTGGCCCAAGCTAATGCTTCTTTCCAGTGGCGTTTTTCACCTGCTTTCCATGCACTGGCGATACGTGTCATTGCATTATCTATATCAGGCAAAAGCCTGAGAAGCCTTTCGAAATATTTAATCCCTTTATACAGTTCCATGTGGTCAAAGTAAATAAGTCCGATATGATAGCAGGCAAGCGCTTCCTTGTTCGGTTCTTCTTGAGCGTGTGCTTGCTTGATTGCGACCTTGAGTACTTTCAGCGCTTCTTCCCGGCGAAACGCTTCCTGCAGAACTTTGGCTTTCTCGATATAAGCTGCAATGCACGTTTTGTCAGTTTCTATCGCCTTATCTGCCATTGCCAGCTTTTCTTCATCCGAACCGAGCATTGTAATTTGTGACAGCAACTGTTCTGCATTGTGACGGCGTTCCTGCACCATTCTTTCCGCCTGCCGTTTGACGTTCTGGCACCAGAGGATAATGCCGAATGCAATTATCGCGATTAATGCGGCGGCAAGGGCGAGGCTTGTGACTTTGTTTCGTTTGACGCGGCGCCAGGTTCGTTCCATCCTGCTTACGGGTCTTGCTTTTATCATCTCGCCGCGCAGGTAGCGTTCCAAGTCCTCTTTCAGGTCGGTTGCTGACCTGTAGCGTTTCTCAATTTCCTTTTCTATGCACCTGAGGATGATTGTCTGGACATCCTTATCAAGTCGATTGTTTATTTTTCTCGGCATCGCCGGCTCGCTGAACCATATTCTGCCGAATATCTTTGATACTGTCTTGGCCTCAAACGGACGCTGCCCGCAGAGCATCTCGTAAAGTATAACGCCAAGCGCCCAGAGGTCGCTACGGCCGTCAATCTCCTCGCCGCTTGCCTGCTCCGGGCTCATATAATGCGGCGTGCCTGCAATAAGGCTCATGGTTGCTTTGCCGCTTGCGCCTTCAACCTGCTTTGCCAAACCGAAATCACCAACATATATTCTGTCTTCCTTGTCTATAAAAACATTCTCAGGTTTCATGTCGCGGTGGACAATGCCATGCGAGTGCGCATAGGAGAGGGCCTCTGCAATGACTGTAGCGATTCGGAACGCTTCCTCCGGGAATATGTGTTTTTGCTCTATTAGCAGGTCGCGGAGGGTCTTCCCTTCTATGAAATCCATTGTGAAGTAAGGCTGGTTCTCGTGAATACCCATCTCATGAACAGATATAATATTTGGGTGCCGGAGTTTTGCAGCCAGCTTTGCCTCTTTTTGAAAATGCTCCAATTCGCCCTGGGTGCGCAGCTTGAGGAGTTTGAGTGCGACAGTTCTGTCAAGCTGCGGGTCGTATGCCTTATATACAACGCCGAAAGCTCCCTCAGCAATCCTTTGGAGATTCCGGTATTTGCCAAATGTCTCGCCCTCTTCTTCTTGCGTAGCTTTCGGCTGAGCATGTTGTTCGGAAGCTTCTTTGTGGTGATGGACAATTTCTTCTATCAATGCCAATTGCTCGGCACGAGATGTTGTCAGTATTTCAAGAGTGTGCTGCTGCGGTGCAGGGAACCCTTTCTGCGTTTCCTGAAACGCCGTGGAGAATGCGGTCAGCCATGATGAAACGTTGGGGTGCGATGAAATATCCGACAGTATTTCAGGGTTGTCTTGGATAGCCTGCCGGACTTCAGGCGTCTGCCACCATGCAACGAACTCCTGAAGCGACTGGAATTCCGGGATTTCTAAAGTTGCCATAGCATCTCTTTGGACTGTGATTGTCGCCTGAGTAATATCTTATCGGTACCGGTATAACTGTGTCAAGGATATTGACGTGAAGCTTGCCCGTCAGCAATCCGCGCCGCAGGCAACGCGGGTAAATAACCGGCAGGATTACCCGCGGGTTGAAACCCGCGGCTTGCTCCCGCGTAAACGGCGGGGCTTCATTCCGGGGGTATAAAACCCCCGGCTTGTTTCCGGCGCGAGAACGGGGCGGGTTTGGGGAATTTCTATTCCGCGCCGCAGGCGGCGCGGGGAAATCTCCCCGGGTATGAAACCCGGGGCTTGTATCCGACGTGGTGCTTCCAAAACCTATCCGTGTCGCGGGCAAACAGGCGCGGGTCAGCAGAAAAACCGTATTGTGTCCCCACATTATTTACGGGTCGTAGTGGTAGCCGAGGTCAACCTGGCCGGTGTCGAGGACGCCGTCGGTGCGGGTGGTTTTGGTGTCGAGGCCGAGATTTGCGGCAGTATCGTGGCCCGCATCAATGCAGGGGCTGTCTTCATCCTCGCCGGCAGCAGTGTGCTCCAGATAGTAATCGCCCCTTGGACCAGTGGCGAAGAGCGGGTCTTCAGAAAGGTTTGGAGTTGAATAATAGCCTGTCCCTGCCAGGTGGTCTGTACCGGTCAGGCAAAGGCCGTAGCCCAGCCAGAAGATGATTTCTATAGCGTCACTTATGTACATCTGGTTTCCAAGGCCGAAGGCGGAGTTGTTCCATATGACCGTATCGTAGAAGCGAAGTTCGGGGTCCCAGGTGTAATATGTCCTGTCATGATTGGAGTAGAAGTACAAACCGCCGCCATTGCCTATGGATATGTTATCGGCGAATGTGCAGTTATTGACCTCGAGGTCCCAGTTCCAGTCGTCGTCATCGTCGCGGAACTTTGCGGCGATGGCGCCACCGCGGTTGGCGGAGTTTCCGTAGAAGATGCAATTAGTGATTTCGCAATAATCCGAATCCTGGAAATAGACTGCGCCGCCGTAGTCGGCGTCTATGTTTCCGTAGAAGACGCAGTCGGTGATATCTGCTTCGCAGACGTAGGAGTAGAGCCCTCCGCCGTTACCCGAGGCGCCGTTTCCGGTAAAGGTGCAGTAGTCTATTTCAATATCCAGGACATACGAGGATGTAAAGGGTCGAACGTAGATACCTCCCCCGCCGAGGGCATAGCAGTCCCTTATAATGCAGTTACGAAGAGTGCTTTTTACATTTTGCTTAATGTAGAACCCGCCGCCTTCTCTGGCCATGCGCACGCCATTCTGGATGGTAAAGCCTTCGATGGTGAATTCGCTGTCGTCGTCCGCGGCGACATAGAAGCACCGGTCCGCGCTCTGGCCGTCAATAACGGTGTAGGGCGGGTCGCCGATTGTTGAGAGGGTAACGGTCAAGTAGCCGACGGTGATGTCCCTGTTTCCTACACCCAGGTACAGACCTGCGGCAACAAGGACAGTCCAGTTGTCGGTGGCGATATCAACTCCGGCCTGAATAGTCTTTACTGCGGTTGCCCATGTGAGGCCGTCATTAGCATCGTCACCGTTTTCACCATGAACATAAACAATATCACCGCCAGGGGCGCCTGATTCTGTCGTAAACGAGAACTCCGTGCCGGTGGTGGTTCCGTTCGAGTTGACAGTGTCTATGCGCCAGAAGTATGGCGTGCTGTACGCCAAGGGGGTGCCGGGGTCGTAGCTCAGGTCTGTTGTGCTGCCCAGGAGAGCGAGAGAGCCTGAGACTGTGCCGAAGTAAACGCTGTAGGTGAACGCACCCTCAACCGCGGACCATTTAATATCAGTTGTTACTGGTACATTGTCAACCCCGTCCGCGGGGTAAATAGTTTCTTCGACCCGCGCCGGCGGGTCTGTTCCCGGGGCAGGCTCGGTGGTGAAGCTCCACAGGTCACCCACTTGAGTGCCCCC
>CAYWBA010000348.1:0-3693 GCA_964455955.1 uncultured Planctomycetota bacterium
CCTCCTCACCACCGCGGGCTTTGAAGACATAATCGAAATCGGCAGGCAAAATCGGCCCGAGCTTTACAATCTTGTGGTCCGCAAACCCACACCCCTCGTACCCCGCAACCTTCGCTTCGGCGTGAGGGAGCGTGTGCTGCCTGATGGCCGGATTCGCCAAGAGCCCGCCATAGCCGAACTTGACAAGCTCGCTTGCGACCTCAGGCGCAAAAAGGTTGAATCTGTCGCTTTGTGCTTCCTGTTTTCCTATGTCAACCCCAACAACGAGCGCAAGGTCGCCGGTCACCTCCGCGCAAATGGGTTCAACGTCTCCGCCTCCTCCGAGCTGCTGCCCGAATTCCGCGAGTATGAGCGCATGTCCACCACGTCAATCAACGCTTACACCGCGCCTGTTCTGGCGCGGCACATTGGAACTCTGCTGGAAAGCCCCAGGATAGACATGCTGCGCATAATGATATCAAACGGGGGCTCCCTCCCTGCGCAGGAAGCCAAAGATGCTGCGGTTCACACAATCCTCTCCGGGCCGGCGGCTGGCGTGATTGCAGCCCGGCGGATTGCTGGGGTAGCAGGGTACAGGCGTATTATCTCGCTTGACATAGGCGGAACCTCCACCGATGTCTGCCTTTCTACCGGTGAAATCCCGTTTACCACAAGCTACTCAAGCGGCGGGCTGCCTGTTATGGTGCCTGTGATAGACATACATACTATTGGAGCCGGCGGCGGCTCTATTGCACATCTCGACACCGGAGGTGCATTGCAAGTCGGCCCGCAAAGTGCAGGCAGCAACCCCGGACCTGCCTGCTACGGCAAAGGCAAGCTTGCCACACTCACTGATGCGAACCTCTTGCTTGGCAGATTGCCCGGGCGCGGGCTTCTTGACGGTCATCTGCCTCTTGATGTTGAGGCCGCACGCAAGGCATCAGGCCTGCTGGCAGCGCAGGCCGGAATGAGCCTGGAGAAAATCGCCGAGGGGATTGTGGCGGTAGCCGACGCCAACGTGGAGCAGGCTGTGCGGCTCGTATCTGTTGAACGCGGCCATGACCCGGGGGATTTTGTGCTCGTAGCCTTCGGCGGGGCCGGCGGGCTGCACGCGGCAAGCATCATGGAGCGGCTCAATATCGCGGCGGTGCTCGTGCCCCCAAATGCGGGCGTGTTCTCGGCCTGTGGCCTTCTATGGGCCGATACTGTGCGTGACTACTCCCGAACAGTGTTCCAGCCAACAGGCGGCCTCAGGGGCGGCTATTTCTTCTACCTGTTCGACCCGCTTAAACGCAGGGCCGAATCGGCACTTGCCCGCTCAGGTCTGAAAAAAGAAGACATCCTGTACCACATGAGCGCTGAGATGAGATACGCCGGCCAGTCCTACGAGCTCAACGTGAAGATGCAAAAGGGCATCGAAGAAGCTTTCCATGCTGCGCACGAGCGCGAGTACGGGTATTGCGACCGCGACCGCCAAGTGGAGATAGTCACCGTAAGGCTGCGGGTAACGGTCAGGGGAAAACAGGGGCTTACCCGCCGCCATAGAGCACGCCCGGGCAGGAAAAAACCGGCAGCACATTTCAGCCTGCAAAATATGAGATGGCGCGGTAAGTGGTACAAGACGCATCTTTACAACCGTTCGGATTTAGTGATGGGCCACAAAGTTCAAGGACCGGCGGTAATATGCGAATACTCGGCTACGACGATAGTGCCTCCCCGTTTTGTGTGCAAGATAGACAACTACGGCAACCTGATTATGAAGAGGGCGCGGTGAAAGTAGACCCGGTAAAGCTGGAGATTTTCAAAAGCCTGCTCCAGGAAGTCGCTGATGAGATGGGGGTTATGCTCAGGAAGAGTGCGTTTTCAGCCAACATCAAGGAGCGCTGCGACTTCTCCTGCGCCCTTTTTGACAAGCACGCGAACCTTGTGGCGCAGGCGGCACATATACCTGTGCACCTGGGGTCTATGCCGCGCTCGGTCCAGAGCGCGACCCTATCACACGATTTTGAGGACGGCGATACTGTCATTCTCAACGACCCTTTCCACGGCGGTACGCACCTGCCTGATATCACGCTTGTATCGGGCGCTTTCTTCGGTGAGAAAAGCCTGGAGTTCTTTGTGGCCAACCGCGCGCACCACGCTGATATCGGCGGGGTTGCCCCCGGGTCAATGGGTGTTGCAAGCAGGATTAACCAGGAAGGGCTCATAATCCCGCCGGTTAAGCTTTGCAGGAAAGGCGTCCTGGTAAAGCCGGTAATGGATATTATACTTGCCAACGTGCGCACACCGGCAGAGCGAAGGGGCGATATTATGGCCCAGCTTTCCGCAAACACCCGGGGAATTAACCGGCTCAAAGACGTTGCCCGGCGGTTTGGGAAGGGAGAACTCTCGCGCTACAGTTGTGCGCTTATGGATTATTCCGAACGCATGATGCGCGCTGCAATTTCCCGCATACCCGACGGAACCTACAAATACGAAGATTGTCTGGACAGCGATGGTTTGGGGTACGGGCCACTCAAGATCTCCGTCAAGCTCCAAATTGCCGGGGACCGCGCCTCGCTGAATTTTGAAGGCACCTCACCGCAGACGCGGGGTCCTGTAAACTGCCCGGAAGCAGTCACGCTCTCCGCAGTTTTCTACTGCTTTATGGCTGTGGCTGCCTCTTTTGAAGATATAGATGAGGTGCCGCCGAACGGGGGCGCTCTAAGACCGCTTGAAATCTATGCCCCGGAAGGCTCTCTCCTGAATGCTGTCTATCCTGCCGCTGTATCAGCCGGAAATGTCGAAACCTCTCAGAGAATAGTTGATGTGGTGCTCGGTGCCCTTGCGCAGGCGATGCCCGAGACCATACCGGCGGCAAGCGCAGGTACTATGAGCAACCTTTCTGTAGGCGCCGTAAACCCCGGGACAGGAGAGGACTTTACTTACTACGAGACAATTGCAGGCGGTTCTGGCGCGGCCAGCGGAAGCCACGGGGAAAACGCGGTTCAAACCCACATGACAAATACTCTCAATACCCCCATAGAGGCCATAGAGCAGTCGTTCCCCCTGAGGGTGCGCGCTTACCGCATTCGATGCAACTCCGGCGGGAAGGGCAAATGGCGCGGCGGCGAAGGGCTTGTGCGCGAACTGGAGCTGCTCGCAGATAGCCACGTAAGCATTCTTTCTGAAAGAAGGCACAGCCGTCCTTACGGGCTTGGCGGCGGCCGCGAGGGAAAGCCTGGAGTCAACCTTCTAATAAAGCCTGATGGGAAGAAGGTCAGACTGCCTGACAAAATCAGCTTCGAGGCCCCGGCCGGTTCAGTTCTCAGAATTGAGACACCGGGCGGCGGAGGGTTCGGCAAACCGGCAAAGAAATGAGAAAACGAGAAAAAATTTACCAGATTTAGCAAGCCGCGGGGTTGCAAACCCTGTGACAAGACAGGTTGTACCTGCGCTTGTGGGCGACTTGCGGATACGCGCGTTGCCGTGATGCGTGATGTGCCCCTTGCGGTCGTCGTTCTCGCCGCTCTCACCACTGGACGGCGCCACCCTCAAATACGCTCCTACTCTGCTTGCGATTCGAGAACCGACTCAAATCTCCCATCTCCGTCAGGAACACCATCGCTGTCAAGACCCAGAGATGGATTGCCATCAGCGTTTACGTCCTTGTCGCGATCATCAAGAAGGAGCTCGGAATTGAGCGCAATCTTAACGAAATCCTGCAAATCTTCA
>CAYWBA010000349.1:0-3687 GCA_964455955.1 uncultured Planctomycetota bacterium
AAGGCCTTTGCGAGATAGTCGAGCGAACGTTCAACATCTCAAAAGGGGTTGGGGTCGGCGGCAAGCTCGACCATAAGATGCTTAAGGAAAAGGAAGAGAAACATCTCGCCTCCATCTACAAGAAAACAAGGCCCAGGATAAAGGAGCTGACCAGGAAAGGCGAGTACAGGCAGGCCAGCCAGGTATACTACGATGCGTTCGCAAAGATGGTGCATGAGTTTTTCGACAAGGTCTACGTGAACGTGGAGGACCAGAAACTCAAGGCTAACAGGATGGTTTTGACCTGGCAGATTAACCGGCTGTATGCTGAGCGCATCGCCGACCTGAGCCGCATAGTGTTCCAAACCAAACAGCAGGCCGCGTCCGCAGGCAAGAAGAGCATCTAAGGAATCACCCGGCATCCAGGAACGCTTTCAGAAGGCGGCATCAACCCTGATGACCTCCGGAATGCGCTCCTTGAGCTTGGCTTCGACCAGAGACTTGAGAGTCATCTGGGCGCCCATACATCCGGCGCATGCGCCTTTGAGCCGCACCTTCACCACGCCATCCTTGACCTCGACGAATTCCACGCCCCCCCCGTGCGAGGCAAGCAGCGGTTGAACCTCGTTTTTCAGAACTTCCTTGATTTGTTCTTCCATCATTATCCTCATCCTCCCGTTGTTTGTGGGGTAGCCGCAAGTTCGAGGTCTTTGGCCATCTGGATATCAAGTTCAGGTGCGCGCCCCGCGGTCGTCAGGTAGTCGCCGAGCATAAGGCCGTTTGCACCTGCCGGGAAGATGAAGCCCTGCAGGTCCCGCAGAGTCGCTTCCCTTCCCCCGCAGACTATTATATCGCGGCCTGGCAGGGCAAGCCTGAAAACCATTATCACCCTGAGCGCGTCAAGCGGCCCGAGAAGCGCCTGAGAGGCGAGCCTGGTACCCCTGAGGGGGTTATGGAAGTTCAGGGGCACGGAATCCACTTCCATCTCCCGTAACGCGGCGGCAAGCTCGACCCAGTCGCGCGCGCTCTCGCCAAGCCCGAAGATGCCGCCGCAACAGACCTTCAGGCCGGCTTCCTTCGCGGCGTTCACGGTCCGGATATCTTCATCGTAACTGTGCGTCGTGCAGACCTTGGGAAAGAATGTGCGCGAGGTTTCGAGGTTGTGGTGGTACTTGTCAAGCCCGGCCCCGGCAAGCATCTGAAGAGCATCAGGCGCGAGAATACCCAAGGAGGCGCAGGTGGAGAGCCCGAGCGATGCTATTTCCCCGAGGACCGCAGCCACCCTCGAAAGCTCCCTCGATGTGGGGCTCTTCCCCGACGTAACTATGGAGAACTCCCTGGCCCCGTCTTTCGCCGCCTTCCTCGCGGCGTTGAGTATCTTTGTCTTCGGGAGAAGCGGGTATTGTTTGATGTCAGTGTCGTGATGCACCGACTGTGCGCAGAACGCGCAGTCTTCGCTGCAGAGCCCGCTCTTGGCATTGACAATACCGCAGAGTTTCACGGTCGAGCCTTTGTACTCCTCTCTCAGGCGGTTGCTCATCCCCAGCAGGTCGAACAGCTCCTCACGCGAGCACTGCGCGACCCTCAGGGCCTGCGGTTCGGTTATGCCCTCGCCTGAGAAAGCACGCTCGGTCATCTCTTCCACTGTCTGGGAATCCAAGGTAGCGCCCCTTCCTTTTCTCCTACTCGCCGCAGGTACAACCTGTCCTGTCACCTTCGACTTCTACATAACTCTACTTGACTTTACGTCTACCACAAGTCATCCACAAGCGGCGCCTTGTTGCCGGCCACATGGCCGGCGGGAATATGTGTATAGCGTCTCCATCTCTTTGGACTTCTTCTACTCGGAAAGCGCGTCAGCAAGCGAGGTTCCGGAGAGAAAAGAGTCAATCACAACCCCGAACTTGTCCCACAGCGGCCTGCTGCGGCACTCGCCCTGGCGGGGGCAATACTCATCCTCCTTCAAACACCATACAGGAGAGAACCTCTCACCAAGTGCGGCAAAAATGTCTTTGAGCATAATATCTTCTGGAGATTTTGCCAGACGGAAGCCTCCAGAAGCGCCCCGCACGCTCTCAACCAGGCTGGCTGCCTTCATCGCGTGTAAAAGATGCTCAAGGTAGTCTGCAGACACAGCTTCCTTTTGGGCTATTTCGCGCACCGGAACTGCCCTGCCTCTCTCCTGCGACCCGAGGTAGAGCAGCGCGCGAAGCCCGTATCTGGCTCTCGATGAAGGTCCCATTGTAACTCTCCTTTCGACTGGTTAGACCTGAGTTTTCCAGAGTATATGAAATGTTGATACAATCTGTCAAGTTTTCTCCAAACTGAATCATCCCCGGTCCTGACAGGTGAAAATAACCGGACATCGCCCTGCCTGCAACCCGGCATTTCCGTCTGTAAACACGTCTGTAAATAGAGTTCCTTACGTACCAACGACTTACGACATCTATTTACAGATTTCGCGGGGGTCTCTGTTACATTTGCGTGGTTCAGCGCGGGTTTAGAAATGGCGCAACTTCTTGCTACGTAAGCAGGTTGCGTCGAAACGCGAAGTGTGGGTACGTGTAACATGTTGTCCTGACAAGAGTTACTGTGAATTCAGGCACTTTACAAACCACCTCAAAAACAACTTTTACCAAGGGACTCTTTCACCGCAGAGGGCGCAGAGCTCGCAGAGAAGAGAACCTTTTGTTTTCTTTTTCTTAACCCCATAATTGATTTCTTCTCTGTTCTTCCTCTGCGTTTCTCCGCGTCTCCGCGGTGAAAAATCAGCCGCACTATTATACGCTTTCAAAGCGGAAATGTTAGCAAAAATCCGGGAAATATCTATTAAAACTGCCCCCAGGACAGCCAGCGTCTAACTGACGCTATCTTGCCTTCCTCAAGCCGCTCGCGGTCATAGTTGAATGTCAGGCCGGTGAACTTCTTCAGATATAGAAAAGCCTGCTGAGAAGAGCAGTACTACCAAGATACCGAGTTTGAGGGGTAAACTAAGTTTCATTTTCCTACATCCCGTACGCAACGGAAGCTGATTACGGCGATACTAACCATGTATTTTTTCTTCATTCATGGAAATGGAATGACCCCGTAATCTATTAATAAATAAACGATTATACCAAGGAGTCCGGCCCAGATCAGCGCCGTAAAGAAAACCCATAGTATGTAGCGTGGCTTTGAATTACCTGCCTGCCTCGCGCGATGTGCACGGAAAACAAGAAAAACTATCGAGGCAATTGCAAGTATTACTATAAGCAACAAAAACAAAAAATGGTAAACACATGATTCCATCAGACAAATCAATGGAATCATCAGAATAATACTGATAAAAAGCCCGACAAGACGCCCGACCCATTTCCATTCCCGCAACGAAGGAAAGAGCTTTTCCAAAAAATCAGCAATAAAAACGCTCCCAGCTACAGACGTAATTGCGGGCATAACTCCGTAGCCGATATATAACAATGGCAATAACACGATGACGGCAGTTGTATCGTCCGCATAGATCAGCACGGCAGTTAGCAACACCGCGAGCAGCAAAACCAAAACAATACCGAGTTTTATCGGTAACGACAACTTCACGTCTTCAATTCACTCCCTTTGTAGTAGTGCCATTCTATGTAGCCTTCTATTCTTGACCTTTTAGTTCGAAATCCGTGGACACCCATAACCGCTATAATTATACACGCTGGCGGTGGGGTGGGCAAGGTTTGT
>CAYWBA010000350.1:0-3673 GCA_964455955.1 uncultured Planctomycetota bacterium
AACGCAGCTAAACATCCGCGGCAGTGAATGCCGCGGCTTTGGGATTATCTACGGCGGGCCTGAAACTCTTTCACCACGAAGTTGTCTATGATAACCACTTCCGCGGGGCAAGTAAAGACAAGAGAGAACCTTGACCCGGCCGGATGGCGTATTGTTTGTCAGTTTTTCAGAACTCAAGCATCAGGCTGACTGCCAGGGTTCGTCCCGGCATGGGGAATCCAACAGACTCCTCGTATTTCTCATTTGTAAGGTTTTCGATAGCGACAACGAGCTTGCCTGCTACATTCTTCGTTTCCGGCTTGTCCTTCTTTCCTGTATTGTCAGGTCCGAGCCTGTACTCGAAGACCGCATCCACAGTGATATAGGAATGGAGCCTTACCAGTTCGCTTGCGCCGGGCGTTGCCTGGTTTCCGGTAATAAGCTTGCGATGGTCCCGGTAATGGGCGGATAAGCCAGCCCTGGAGTTTTTGTCGAGGTGGTAGTGGAGGCTCAGGTTGACCTTGTTCTTCGGCAGCTCGCCGAGTTCGCCGAGAAGACTGTTCGCCATGTCGAGAATGTCGCCTTTTTTCCTGGTTCGCTGGAAAGTGTAGCTGCAGGAAAGCTGGACTTTATGAGCCGCTTCCCAATTCCCGCCGACCTCGACGCCATAGAGCCGGACTCTATTGATATTATATACAACCCGACTGGGTGAATACCCGAATATAGTCTGGAGATAGTCTGTTACATAATAGTGGTAGCCACACAGGAAAATCTTATTCCGGTCAGACCACTTATGCGCAAGTTCGAGTTCATACTGAAGCGCATGTTCAGGCAAAAGTTTGCCGCGGCCGGCAGGCTGGTAGCCGGCAACATACCAGTAGGTTTCAGGAGCAGTTGGGAACCGGTAAGCATGAGATAGATAGGCGCCCACCTCGCCGCCTTTCCACAATCCATAGTACGTTGCGCCTATCTTTGGGCTGAGGTACCTCTTGTTTATTCTGTTTTCCCTGCCGCTTGCTTCGTTGTGAGCCCAATATTGATCCAGGCGTAACCCTATATGAAAGACCATGTTGTCGACAGCACGCCATTTGTCCTGTAAGTAAGCTGCGTTGCGTTTCACAGGCCGCCTTTGCTTGTTGGCGTCAGTGTTGTCAGGCGGCCACACAAGATATGCCGGGTCATAGTATTCCGTATCCGAGTTTTTGTACCCGAGATAGTGACCTTCGGCGCCAAATTCGAGTTTGTGTTTTGCGGGCTTGTAAGTCCAATCCGAGCGCCAGCCCCAGGTATCGCTTTCAGGCTCGGCGTGTCGCTCGAGGATGAGAAGGTATGGCACGCTTATAGAGAAAAACTTTTCTTTCCTGACCTGGCTGTTAAGGAAGACGACGGTTTTTGCATTGAGCGATTCGCTGAATTTGTGTTCCGACGTGAAGTCCATCTGGTCGCGCGTGTCTTTCATGAAAGTGCTGTCTCCCCATGTGAGAGCTCCACCCACAAAGCGAATACCGGGACCTGCCAGCGTCGCGCCGTCAGCGAGAGGATAATCCGGGTCGCAGTAAGGGTCGCCAAGGATGTTTGCCACCGGGAACCCGGTTTCTCCGGAAACACGCCAGAAGCGAAAACCGACGGAAGACTTCTCTGCATAGAAATAGGCGAGCTTTGCGCCTATGCCCTCGCGAACCGAGTAGTTGTTCCGAAGGTAGCCATCAGATGAAAAAAGCGTTGTAGCAAGGGAGAATCTCCACGGTCCCGTGCCGACACCATACCGCCCCATCAAGCTCTCTGTATTGAAGCTGGCGAGGGTAGGCTTGAGGAGAAGCCTTGGTTCCTTGGTCTGCTCGCGGGTAACGATATTGATGACTCCGCCGAGCGTGTTGCCATACTTGGCTGAGCGTGCACCCCGGATAATCTCAACACGTTCCACATCGTCCAGGAGGAGGCTCGACCAGTCGATATAGTATCCGCCCATGACACCAGAGCCGTAGAGGCTGCGCCCGTTCATGGTGACAAGAAAGCGGCTTTCAGAAAATCCGCGCAGATGGACCTTGTGGCTTTGTGAACCTGAATATGACCGGCGTGTCAGGTCAATTCCCGGGGTGTCCTGGAGGATATTCTCGAGGGAAATGCCGATACGCGGACGAATCACTTTATCCGGAGTAACTTCGCTTGTATTGGTTGTTGTCTCCTCTTTTTCGCCTTTAACTGTAACTTCCGGAAGCTGCACCTGGGGAGTTTCTTTCTTTGGAGCCGCATCCTCCTGTGCGAAAAGAGTGTTTCTTCCCGTGCAGAGAATCATGAGCGAGGCGCCAAGAACAGCCAACAGTTTTTGCATGCCTTTGCCTCCTCTTCTGGTTCACTTTGCTGAACAGTTTTATTCCGGCTGTGGTGTTACGTTTTTCATAAAAGTAATATTATGACTATTCACCATCTGTTGTCAAGTGAAATTCTCAACAAATCCAGGAAGAAAAACGAGAATTTCTCTACTTGTGGTGTGAGGATAGACGCGCAAGGGCAAGGTCTCGCTCCCGCGCTGCCTCAACAAGCTGCCTGGTTTCTTCGTGAGCCGGCGACAGGAGAACATCTTCAGTTGTACCAACCTCTACGAGTTTCCCGTTGTACATGATGCCGATGTGGCGGCATACGTAGGCGGCTTCGCCGAGGTCGTGGCTGATAAACAGGAACGTGACTCCATCCTCGCGGTTGAGCCGCAGGACAAGATGGAGAATTTCCCTGGAAACCGTCGGGTCCAGCATGGAAGTGGGCTCGTCCGCCACAATAAGCTGTGGGTTGCCGATAATGGCGCGGGCGATTGCCGCGCGCTGGCGCTCGCCGCCCGAAAGCTGATGGGGGTAGCGCGAAAGGAGCTTCTCCCTGAGGGCGACCTTGGCCGCAACCTTCTTTGCCTGCTTCTGTATGTCGTCCCGCGGGAGTTTTCTAATTACCAGAGGTTCGGCAATAATGTCGAAGGTGCGCATCCGTGGATTGAGCGAATCCCGCGGGTCCTGGAATATCATTTGCACAGGCGATAAGTCTTGCAGAACCGAGAGCCTTATCTCGCCGGAGGAAGGCTTTTCAATGCCCGAGACCAGCAGACCGAGTGTTGTCTTGCCGCTCCCGCTACGCCCGATGAGACCGAATATCTCTCCGGAAGCAATCTCAAGAGATACGCCGCTGAGGGCGCGGACCTCATCGCCCTTACGGAATATTCCGCGATTGCCGCAGAAAGTCTTGCTTACGTTATCTATTTTCAGCATCATTAAGTGGCTTTCCCGGAAGTTTCGGAACAGCTTCGACAAGCTTTCTCGTGTAGTTATCAGCCGGCGAAGACAGAACGCTTTCTACGGGGCCTTCTTCGACTATTTTGCCCTGATACACCACCGCCATACGTTCACAAGTCCTGGCCACCGTGGAGATGTCATGTGCGATAAGCACCAAGGTGAGTCCCTTGTCTCTGCGCAGCACATTTACAAGGTCTATAATCTGATTTTGTGTTACGACATCGAGCGCGGCCGTCGGCTCGTCCATGACAAGCAGTTCCGGCTCAAGCGCAACCGCCATGGCGATAACCGCCCGCTGGCGCATCCCTCCCGAAAGCTGATGCGGAAAGCTTTTCAGCAGTTTCCTGCCAAGGCCAACACTTTCGAGTAAGTCCCCGGAGCGTGTCATTCCTTCTTTCCACGAAAGCCCCCTGTGG
>CAYWBA010000351.1:0-3671 GCA_964455955.1 uncultured Planctomycetota bacterium
ATCCATTCGCGCGCAAGCGTGGTGGAATGAAAAAAGGAAAAGTTCTTCTCCGTGTACTCCGTGCCTCTGTGGCTAAATTCGCCTTAACTCATTGGCAGGTAAGATGTTACGCGCACCCACGCTTCGCGTTTCGACGCAACCTCTATATGTAGCAAGAGGTTGCGCCATCTACAAACCCGCGCTATCCCACGCAAATGCAGCAGAGACCCCCGCGAAATCTGTAAACAGGTGCACCTGTTTTGAATTGCCTGCTATTGTAAGTCCTTATGCCAAAAGCAGGTTACGATATCTGCCCCCCACACAAGCTATTTACAGACGTTTACAGACGGGTTTCACGGATGGTTTGCACAGTTGGTTGGGGTTGCGATGGTATCTGACGCAACTCCAGGGCAGGCAAGAGGTTGGGTGGAATCCCACACAAAGCAGCCGCAGGCCCCTGCCTGAATCTGTAAACAGGAACCCCGTTTTGGGGCAGGGGGCAGGGCAGAAAATGAGCGGTTTCATGCTGAGGAAGCAGGCATGATAGTGATGAAATTCGGCGGCAGGCGAGGACTTTTCTACTTCCAAACCGGAAGAGCAATATGGTAAAATCCGTTGGAAAGGATTGGCCACGGAGACACAGAAACACAGAGAGAAGACAAATCGTGGTTAAGAAAAAACAAGAGAAGAAATTCTGGTCCGGAAACAAGAGAAAAAACTCTTATCTCGGCGCCTCTGAGCCTCTGTGGCAAGAAAGGAGTTGGCTGTGAGAAAGTCCGTCCTTGCGATACTCGCCGCTTTTGTCCTGACGGTGGGCCCCGTCAGCGTCTTCGGACAGGAAGGGCCGGCCAAGCCGCCTCAACCGAAGCCGGAGCCTCAAAAAGAGGAGCCTGAGGCACCCGATAAGCTTGCGACCGTGGTCTATCTTGACGTACAGGACAAACTGAACGGCAAGCCATACAAGTGGCGAGTGGTCGAATACATTATTGCAAAAACCTTCGAGCTGGCAAACACCCAGAACAAGAAGAATGTCAAAGACGAGTGGCGCAAGAAATATGACTCCTCAAAGCTCTCACCTAAACAGATAGAGAAAAAACTCGAAAAGCAGTACAAGGAACTGCGAAAGCAGAAGGGCGTTGACAAGCTGGACCTGCATCATATCAAGTTGATTCGCTGGCGCCCGAAGAAGAAGCGCAAGAAAGATAAGGACGAGACAAAGAAAGAAGAGCCCGACACACCCAAGAAAGATGATAAATCCGGCGCAGGGGAAGGCGAGGAACCCCCAGAGGAGGAGGGGGAAATGGAAGAGCCCCCGGCCGAGCCTCCTTCAAGGACGGCAAGAAGGCCACCTGGCTGGGCGAGACCGTGGGATACAATTCCCTCGGCGAGGTGCACATCCGCGTTGTCCGCCGGATTGACAGCAAGGTTGTCAAGGAATTCAAAAAGGAGCTCAAGCACACAAGCACGAAGAGCCAGGAAAAGGCGCATAGTGACACTATGAGACTTCTGGGGCAAAAAATCGCAACTGCCATAGTCAAGCTGAAGGAGTTTGCCCCCCCGAAGCCCAAGAAGTGATTCTCGAAAAAAACAGGCATCGCATCCACCGGCACGTGAATAAACCGCCGGGCCCACACGTCTATCTCTTTGTAGTGAACGCAAGCCGGGGTTGGTTTTGAGACTGTTTTCAGTGAACTGTACGCGACTTGACGAAGAACTGAGCGGGTATCTCGACGGCGAACTCAGCCGGCAGAGGCATCTTGAGGTCGAGACGCACCTTCGCGAATGCCCCGCCTGCGCCCGCAGGCTTGAAGAAATGCGCTCTCTCGACTCGCTCAAGTCCCTGCTGGAACCGCCCAACCCTCCCAAGGAAAAGTGGCGCGACTGCTGGGAGGAGATTAAGAAAAAGACTACGGCCTCCCTTTCAGCAGAAAGGGTCAAGGCCCGCGTTGCCAAGCGGCGCAGGGCGTACCTGGTTAGACGCGCGCTGTTTGCCCTCACAGTCGCAGTCGCCGCACTCGCTGTCTCCTCTTTGCTGTGGATGTTTCTCATTTCTTAGCCAGAACCTTTCGTCTCAAGAATCACCCGTAGCAGCCGTAATCGCCTCCCCTGTCACGCGCAGTAGCCGGGCCATCTCATCCCCCGAGATAACAAGCGGGGGCATGAGCACAACAACATCGCCCAGCGGGCGCAAGAGCACGCCGCGCTCGCGGGCATCGAGAGCCACCCTGTGACCCACGCGCTGCGCATACCCGTAAGGCTCTTTCGTCGAAGCGTCCTTGACAAGCTCTATTCCCGCCATTAGACCGTGCTGCCTCACATCACCTACATGCGGGAGCCTCGAAATCTCGCGCAGGCCTTCCTTGAGCTGGGCGACCCTCGGCTGCATCTTCTCAAGCGTCCTGTCCCTCTCAAATATCTCCACGTTCGCCAGCGCGGACGCGCACGCCAGGGGGTTGCCGGTGTAAGTGTGGCCGTGGAAAAACGTCCTCCTGCTTTCGTACGGCCCGAGGAAGTTGTTGAAAATCTCCTCCGAGGTTATCGTTGCAGCAAGCGGAAGGTACCCGGCACTGAGGCCCTTCGCAGTGCAGAGAATATCGGGTGAAACGCCCTCGTGCTCGCAGGCCCACATCCTGCCTGTCCGCCCGCATCCCACCGCAACCTCATCACATATAAGCCAGACGCCGTAACTGTCGCAAAGCTCCCGCACCCTGCGCAGGTGGCCCGGCGGTGCGGTAAGCATGCCGGCCGCAGCCTGGACAAGCGGCTCGACAATTACCGCAGCCACCTCGCCCCTGCTGCCGGCCAGCGCATCCTCAAGCTTGTCCGCGCAGTAAAGGTCGCAGCTCTCAGGTGCCCTGTCAAAAGCGCAGCGGTAGCAGTAAGGGTAGGGCACTGCAATTGTCTCAAAGAGGAGCGGGCCGTAAACCCGGTGGTACAGGTCTATCCCGCCCACGCTCACGGAGCCGATTGTGTCCCCGTGGTAGGAGTTCACAAAGTGGATAAACTTCCTCCGCTCGCCGCGGCCGCTTTGGGCACAGGCCTGAAATGCAATCTTGAGCGCAATCTCAACTGCCGTCGAGCCGCAATCGGAGTAAAAGACCCGCGAGAGACCCGGCGGGGCTGTTGCCACAAGCTTTGACGCAAGCTCGGTCGCAGGTATGCTGGAAAGGCCCAGCATGGTCGAGTGCTCGAGCTTCTCAAGCTGCGCCCTGATTGCGATGTTTATCTCTTCCCGGCAGTGGCCGTGCACATTGACCCACAGGGAAGAAACCCCGTCAATGTACTGGTTGCCGTCCGTGTCGTAGAGATAGACCCCCTCTCCCCGCTCGATAACAGGCGCGTTCTCCTCGAACCACCCCTGCATCTGCGTGAACGGGTGCCACAGGTGCTTGTAGCCGAGCTCACGCAGCTTTGATGTTCTTTCACTCGTCATTTGAGCCTCCTGGCTGTCTTGTGCAGAAACGCTTTGTAATAACATCACCGGCCCGCTCTTGCAAGAGCAGACCGGACACACGCCTGCTAAATCTTTCCCGAGTGCTATCACTCCCCGCAACAAATGTGCGAAATTTACAAATTTTACTTCCAGGCGGGTGGTATAGGGAATTCTTAACCCCTTGCCAGTAAAGCGGGTTACGACGACGCGATGTCCAAAAACGGGAAAGCCATTTGTAAATTTTTTGCTGTTTTTAGAG
>CAYWBA010000352.1:0-3662 GCA_964455955.1 uncultured Planctomycetota bacterium
TCACCCGACCCGCCTGCGCCCCCGTTCCTTGCGCTGCTTGCTCCTGGGCCCAGCGCGGCCGCGTGAGGTTTTGAGATAGACTCTAAGCCACTCTGTCCGGGCCTGCTGCCGGGCTCAAGCAGCAAGCCGGGGTTTACCGCGTTGTCTGTTCCTTCTGATACTTGATTCTTGTGTGGAATATGCCCATCAGGACTCTTGTGAACATTTCCTCTATCCGCTTTATATCTGTGAGTGTCAAGCCGCTCTCGTCAAGCTGGCCATCGTTGAGTCTGCGCCTCACAATTTGATTGACAACTTCCTGTATACGCGCAGGGGAAGGCTCTTCAAGCGTCCGTGAAACCGCCTCGACCGCGTCTGCAAGGAGGACGATCGCCGCCTCTTTGGAAGAAGGCTTCGGACCCGGGTAGCGGAAAAGCTCCACCTCGACCTGGTTGCCGTCGCCTGGCGTGAGCTCCTCGAGAGCCTCCCTGTAGAAGTACTCTACAAGGCTGGTGCCATGGTGGTCGCGTACTATAGAGACTACCTCGGTGGGGAAATTAAGGTTCTTTGCAATCTCAACCCCGTCCTTCACATGTGCTATAATGATAAGGGTTGACATAGTTGGTGAGAGCGTTGCGTGCTTTGCACCTTTTATCGCCTCATTTTCGGTAAAATACTCAGGCTTGTTGAGTTTCCCAATATCGTGGAAATATGCGCCCACCCTCGCAAGAAGCGGGTTAGCACCGATACGCTGGGCCGCGGCCTCGGCGAGCGTACCAACTATGAGGCTGTGGTGGTAAGAACCCGGCGCTTCAAGGAGGAAACGCCGCAGGATTGGCTGGTTCAAGTCTGAAAGTTCCTTGAGTCTCATGTCGGTTGTAAGCTTGAAAATACGCTCCACGAAAGGCAGCGCTCCCGAAAGGACAAACCCCGCACCGATTCCTGATATGACGCACCAGAGCAGGTCTGTGGAAATATCGCCAATACCCCAGTTGAGGACCCTCCAGCTCCTGCCAACGAGTTCGGAAAGTATGAGGTGTGAGACAATAAGCCCAACAGCATGCCCAAGCCCAACAAAGAAGCCGACCTTGATAAGGCGGGTGCGGGTATCAACCCTGCGCGATGCAAAAACACCTACTGCCGCCCCGGCTGCGTACACCACGAAAAGCTGGAAATCAAAAGCAGCACCGCCCGGCGGAGGCTGTGGATTCACGCTGATAAGAAACGCAACACCCATTGCAGCGACAAAAGCAAGCCTCTGGGAGTAAAGCACAACAAGCAGAATCGCCAGTATTGAAACGGGAGTCAAAAAGCGGGGCGCATGCAGGATAACAAGCACGCGCGCTATCACAAAAAAACTCAAACACAGCGCCGTATAACTGAAAAGGGAAGAAAAGCGTTCAAACATATAGCGCTCAAAAGCAAGCAGGTGCCAGCCTATTATGAAAACGCCCAGGCACACCAGCAGGAGGCAACCCGCAAGCCTCACCGGCGCAAGAGGAACGCCATAGAGCGAAAGAGAAAATATCTGCTCGGCAAAAACCGCCCCAAGAGCAAAAAGCATGAGCGTCAGCGACGGCGCCAAGTGCTTGCGCCGCTCGCCGCCGGTAGCTATTACCCGCTCACCGGTCTTCTCAGGCCTGACCCGCCTGACCGCTTTCTTCTTTTTGCGCTTGAAAGCCGACAATGTTTACTCCGTGTCAGCAGTTTTTGCTCCTGCCAAAAGTGGCTGCGCCACCTTTGCGTTCTCAGCTTCCTCTGGCCGGGAAAGTTGAGAGTAGAACAATAGAGCTGTTAAAATCTCCTCACAACTATCTACTGCTCTACTTACTTGAAAATCGGAGATTTTCACTTGCCTGCCCTCTCATAAGCTGCAAGAATCTTCTCTATTATTGGATGGCGGACTATGTCTTTCTTGTGCATGTAAATAAACTCAGCCCCCTTTACCGACTTGAGAATCTTCTGCACCTGTATCAGGCCTGACTGGTTTCTCCGCGGAATGTCTATCTGAGTTATATCTCCAGTAACAACCGCCCTCGATTCCATGCCAAGGCGGGTTAAAAACATCTTCATCTGGACGCTGGTCGTGTTCTGCGCTTCATCCAGAATCATAAACGAACGGTTAAGCGTTCTTCCCCGCATGTAGGCGAGCGGGACAATCTCTATAAGGTCCTTCTCCCTGTATCTCCGGACAGTCTCAACATCCAGCAGGTCATAGAGCGCATCATAGAGTGGTCTCAGATACGGGCTTATCTTCGCCTGGAAATCACCGGGCAAAAACCCGAGCTTCTCCCCCGCCTCAACCGCAGGGCGCACAAGCACTATCTTCTCAACAACGCCTGCCCTGAGCATCGAAATCGCCATCATGACGGCAAGATACGTCTTGCCTGTCCCTGCAGGCCCGATGCAAAAGACTACGGTTTTATCCTTTATCGCCTGGACATACCGCTCTTGGCCGGCACTTCGAAGCGGGACAAGCAGATAGTCCGCCCCAGAGCCTGGGTTCGCAAGATGGCCTTCTCTCTGGGGGTACTGTACATTTTCCCTGTTGCATTTCGAGCGGTTATCTCGCCGGCGGGTGCTACCCGCCCCCGCATCCGCCATAAAGACAACACGCAGCTTCTCCTGCAGGCTTTCCTTGACCTTCTGAGCCAAAGGGCTCCCGTCGCTGCGCAGCTCCGACAGGACGCTTGAGACAATGCCGCCCGCCACTTTCACATCCGCCTCCTCGCCGGAAATCTTGATGAAAGTGTCACGCGCAACTATATTGACGGACAGTGCATCACGCAGCAAGCGCAGGTTGTTGTCACGCTCTCCGAAGAAGAGCTTTGCTTCTCCGGAATCTGTAAGATGAATTGTCTCTTCCACGATTTCCTTACCATCGACGGAAGTTGCTTACGTCATCATAGGTCCACCAAGACATAAGTCAAGTCAAAAGAGCCCTGCCGGCGGGTGCTACCCGCTACCCAGGATGACCTTCGTTGCCTCCGCAAGGTTCTCCGCAACGAAGTCAGCCGCGCCCCGGCACCGGTCGTCGGCCGCCTCCCTTGTGCCCTTGCCCGTAAGGACAAGCACTGTCCTGGCGCCGAGCTCCTTTGCGGGAATAATGTCCCGCAATGAATCTCCAACCGCCCAGGACCTCGAACAGTCAACGCCGAACTCCCTCGCCGCCTTCTCAAACAGGCCAGGTGCAGGTTTCCGGCATTCGCACTCCACATCATACTCGGCCACAGCAGCGCCCGGAAGGTGCGGACAGTAGTAGCTTGCAGAAACAGTAACACCCTCAGCGGCAAGCATCTGCTGAAACCGCCGGTCCACCGCACGGCATGCAGCCTCGTCAAAAAAGCCCCTGGCAACTCCGGACTGGTTTGTTATTACGACAAGAAGGTATCCAGCGTTCTGAAGTAATCGCAGGGCCTCAACTGCGCCGGGAAGTAGAAGAACCCTGTCCGGGTCCTTCAGGTAGTTGAGGTCTTCAATAATGGTGCCGTCGCGGTCGAGAAACACAGCCACAGCAGGCGAATCCCCTGTTGCATTTCGAGGGGTTATCTCGCCGGCGGGTGCTGCCCGCCCCCGCCGTGTGTTCCTTGCGGCCAATGAGCGCCCCCTAATAAGAGTCTACCCCAGAACTTTCCGTGGCCGCGACGGGCGCGATTCCCGTCGCAGGCAAGGAGCGAGGAGAA
>CAYWBA010000353.1:0-3660 GCA_964455955.1 uncultured Planctomycetota bacterium
CTTAAAGAAAAAAAGGATTACGATTTTGAGTTCATGGGGAAATACTACAAAATAATCAGCATTCCTGAGAAATAAAATTACCCCGGCTGTTGCCACTGAATCATGCGCTCATAAATCCGGGGACACCCATAACCACCATAATTATACACGCTGTTGGCGGTGCGGGCAAGGGAGTTAAAAGTTCAAAGTGATAAATTTAAACTTGCAATGTAAAATTCAAACCAGCCAATAGGCAATAGGCATCAGGCAATAGCCGGAATCCAGCTCCGGCTCCTGGCTCTTGGCTATTGCCTTCTTTATTTTGCATTCTTCATTCTCCATTTTTCATTTGTCTTTGGTTGCGTGGAGGATTGTTAAGGGAGCAACGTGGATGAACCCGGACTTCCACCACTGTCAGAGGTGGCTGCGCCACTGCCGGCATGGTGCTTCCAGGACTAACAGGATAACATCTATATTTCACCACTGTCAGAGGTGGCTGCGCCACTGCCGGCATGGTGCTTCCGAGACTAACAGGATAACGTCTATATTCCACCACTGTCAAAGGTGGCTGTGCCACTGCCGGCATGGTGCTTGTTATCTGTTCATTTTTCTTTTACTTCCCACTCCTGGATGTCCAGGAACCAGTGCTCCCAGAAGCCTTGTTTGAGGACCGGCTTGCTTTTCGTTATTTCAATCCTTTTGCGGAACAGGGGCCCGTCAACAACAAAGGTGTGGAACTCGCCACTTTCGCCGCAGGGGCAGATATTCCTTTTCCGCAGTTCCTCGAGGAAATCTTCATCCACGTACCTTCCGACAAACTCCTCTCCCATCAAATCTGCCTTGCAACTGACAACAACCGCTTTGAATCCGGTTCGGATAAATTCCCGCACCACTTCCTCCGGCATCATGCCCCAAAGCGGTTCGAGCGGCTCGATGTCCAGGTCACCACATACCTGTTCAACCCATTCCCTGTGCTCGTCAAGGTAAACATCTCCAAAGACCATGCCTTCTATACCGCGCCCGGCTTTCAGCTCGCAAACTGCCGCCTTGAACTCGTTCTCATATTCCTGCATATCGGCGCTTACATCTTTCTGAAAGATGGGTATTTCAACCAGGCTTGCCTGCAGCGTCATCAACTTTGCCTCTATCCCGTGGAAGCAGGAACGCATGTATTCTCTTGAGATGAAGTTCAGAAGACAGGCTATCTCATGTCCTTCAAGCAGAGCCTTGTAGCAGGCGAGGCAGCTATCTTTCCCCCCGCTCCAGGAAGCGATGACTTTCATTTTCCCCCTTTATCTTCAAGGCGATTCCGTTCACCATTCAGGCAGACCTCAGCAGCGGGTGTTGATTATTGCGTTGGCGATGACAAGGTCGCCCTGGTAGAGAACTGCGGACTGGCCGGGCGTAACTGCGAACTGGGGCTCTTCAAACTCGACATCCAGCACGTTCTGTTTGACTGTGACATGCGCTTCTGCGCCTGGGTGGAGATAGCGAATCTTGACGGTGGCGTTGAATTCTGCAGGCGGCTGGCGCCAACTAACCCAGTTGGGGTTGACTGCTGTAAAGCGTTTGCACATAGCTTCGGAACGTTCTCCAAGAATAACTGCGTTCTCCTGCGGGATTACGCGCACAACGTAGAGGGGTTTGCCGCCCGCAATACCCAGGCCCCGGCGCTGGCCTGTTGTGTAGAGCTGGATTCCGTCGTGTGTGCCAAGCTTATTTCCGGCAGTGTCAAGAACAGGGCCGGGCGTGAGCTTGCCGCTTAATCGCTCTTTTATGAAGGCCTGGCAGGAAGTGTCGTGTTTGAGGAAACAGATATCCTGGCTTTCAGGCGTGACGAACTCTGAAACCCCGATTTCGCCAGCGATACGGCGCACTTTCTCCTTGGCCTTTTCTCCCACCGGAAAGAGCGCGCGGGAAAGCTGCTCCTGGTTAAGACCTGAGAGGAAATACGACTGGTCCTTGGCCGGGTCGAGGCCGCGTTTGAGCAGATAGTGGCCTGAATCATTGCGTTCAACGCGGGCGTAATGGCCGGTGGCTACCTGCGTGCAGCCAATATCAACGGCGAACTTGTAGAGGTGTGAGAATTTTATTGAGGGGTTGCAACGGATGCAGGGGTTGGGTGTTCTGCCCCGGGAGTATTCGTCAAGGAAATAGCTGACTATCTCGCGCTCAAACACTTCGGTCAGGTCAACGACATGATGTTCGATAGCAAGGTGCTTTGCAATGCGGCGAGGCGGCTCAAGTGCTTCTTCCATGCCGGGAACCAGGCGGATTGTGGCGGCGAGGACTTCGAAGCCTGTGCTTTTGAGGAGGTAAGCGGCGACCGCGCTGTCAACGCCCCCGCTCAGCGCGACAAGCACGCTCCCGGACATTGCCTACTTCCCTTCCTTTTCCTTCTGCTTTGAGCGGTAGTCATCGAGCGCTTTCTGCAGCGCCTCTTCGGCGAGTACGGAGCAATGCCGCTTTATGCGAGGCAGGCCGCCAAGCGCTTCCGCAACAGCCTTGTTGGAGACTTTCACCGCTTCGTCAATTGTCTTGCCCTTGACAAGCTCGGTCATCATGGAGCTTGAGGCGATAGCCGCGCCGCAGCCGAAGGTTTTGAACTTTATGTCTTCAATCCGGTTGTCCTTGATTTTCAGGTAGAGCCGCATAATATCGCCGCAGACAGGGTTCCCCACAGTGCCGACGCCATTGGCATCAGGTATTTCGCCGACGTTGCGCGGGTTGGTGAAGTGCTCCATTACTTTTTCAGAATACTGGGTTTCCATCAATGTTCCCCTAAGGATAAGCCGCGTCCCAAGATTGCAGCCTGTCAAAGCTTAGCAATTGTATCCGCCTGTGCGGCCGCAGTCAATTAAATAATCCGAACGCAGAAGCTAAGGCGCTGTTTCGCAAGTACCTCCCTTGAGCGCATCTTCGTAAAGGGGCGACATGGCTCTGAGACGCTCGACAGCCTCGGCCATGACGCCGATTGTATAGTCTATCTCCTCTTCCGTTGTCTCCCTGCTGAGCGAAAAGCGTATCGCGCCCTGGGCGAGCGCGTGGCTGAGGCCCATATGAAGCAGGACGTGGCTCGCCTCAAGCTTGCCAGAGGCACAGGCCGAACCTGTCGAGACTGCCACCCCTTTCATGTCGGCGGAGAGCATCACCCCTTCCCCCTCAATAAACTCGAAGGAGATATTCGAGGTATTGGGCAGCCTTTTCTCCTTGTGGCCGTTAATCCTGGTGAATTTGACCCGCGAGGCCAGCCCCTGCTCCAGCCGGTCGCGAAGCGCCCTCATGTGCTTTCCGTTCCTGTCAAGGCCGGCGAAGGCTATCTCGGATGCCTTGCCCAGCCCGGCTATGCCCGGAGTGTTGAGCGTGCCCGCGCGCAGCTTGCGCTCGTGGCTGCCGCCGTGCATGAGCCAGCCGAGCCGGGTGCCTTCGCGGATATAAAGGGCGCCGATTCCGTTTGGGCCGTGGAACTTGTGCCCGGAGAGGCTTAGCAAATCCACGCCGAGTTCCTGCACATTGACCGGTATCTTGCCTATGGCCTGAACCGCATCGGTATGGACAATAATTCCTTTCTTGCGGGCAAGCTCGGCTATTTCCCTGACCGGCTGTATAACACCTGTCTCGTTGTTGGCAAGCATAATACTAATAAGGATGGTCTTGTCCGTTATAGCGTCTTTCAGCTCG
>CAYWBA010000354.1:0-3643 GCA_964455955.1 uncultured Planctomycetota bacterium
GATAATTGCAGTTCATAATTCAAAATTTTCAATTTTACACTGCAACTTTGAATTTATCACTTTGAACTTTACATTCGCCGGTGCTACCGGCCCCGCAACCCACCGAACCGCCTTTCGCGCCTGCTGAACTCCTGCATTGCGGCCTCGAGTTGGGCCTTTCCGAAGTCAGGCCACAGAACCTCCGTGAAGTAGAGCTCCGAGTATGATATCTGCCACAGCAGGAAGTTTGACACTCTTATCTCGCCGCCTGTGCGTATCAGAAGGTCCGGGTCGTGCATTTGGGGGTCGTAGAGATACTTGCGGAACTGCTTTTCGGTAATGGCGTGTTTCGGCAGGCGGCTCCCGCACAGCCTGGCCACGGCGTCAAGTACTTCTTGCCTGCCACCGTAGTTCAGGGCAAGCCTGGCGTGGAGCCCGGTGTTCTTACGGGACAAGCCGGCTGTGATTTCAAGCTCCCTTCTCACAGCCGCGGGCAGCTTCTCAAGCTGGCCAATCGCGCTGAAGCGAATATTCTGTTTCATTATCTCTTCCCGCTGCTCAACCAACTGGCTTTTGAGAAGGTTCATCAGGAACTTGACCTCGGAAGGGGAGCGGGACCAGTTTTCCGTTGAGAAGGCGTAGAGCGTAAGTTCCTTGACCTTCAGCTCTGAGGCGGCCCGCACGACACGCCTTACCTTTTCGGCACCGGCTTGGTGCCCGGCGGTTCGGCTCAGGCCCCGCTGTTTCGCCCAGCGGCCGTTTCCATCCATAATAATAGCTATGTATGAGGCAAGTTTGCCTTTGGTGGACATGGCTGAAATCTATTCTTTGAGGCTGATAATCTGTTCCCTCGATTTGCCGACCGAAACACTCACCAACGGGATTCCTGCCATCTTCTCCACAGCCTCAAGATACTTAAGCGCTGCGGAAGGCAGATCCCGGACGCTGCGAGCCCCGCCTATGTCTTCCTGCCAGCCCTCGAAGGACTCGTACTTCGGCTTTGCGCTGGCGAGGAGTTCAAGGGAGGCGGGAAACTCTTCTGTTGTCTTGCCTTCAATCTCATATGAGGTTGCCACCTTTATCTCTTCAAGCCCGCTGAGCACGTCGAGCTTTGTCATAATTATTGAATCAGTGTCGTTGATGCTTGCAGTATGATGGACTGCAACAAGGTCGAGCCACCCGCAGCGCCTTGGCCGGCCCGTTGTTGCGCCGAACTCGCCGCCCCTGGCCTGTAAATGCTCGCCTACCGGGCCGGGCTGTTCAGTGGGGAAGGGGCCGTCTCCCACGCGTGTGCAGTAAGACTTGATAACCCCCGTGACGCGTTCAATCTTTCGTGCTGATACACCGGTTCCAGGGCCTACGCCATTGAGCCCCGTGCTGGATGAGGTTACGTAGGGATAGGTACCGTGGTCAATATCCAGGAGTGAGCCTTGCGCGCCCTCAAAAAGCACGCCGCGGCCGGCAGCTATCGCTTCTGCTATCAGGGGCCTTGTCTGGCGGACGTAGGGCCTGAGTTTCTCTCCCAGGCTGGCGAGGGTTTCAAGCAGGCTGTCTTCGTCAATTCTTTCGCTGCTGTAACTGGAGAAAATAAAGTTCTTCTCAGCCACGCTGAGCCTTAGCAGTTTTCTGAGGGTGTTTGGCTCAAGCATGTCGCCGACGCGCACTCCGAGGCGGGCCGCTTTGTCGGAGTAACAAGGTCCTATCCCGCGTGCGGTTGTGCCTATCTTATCGGCCGCAAGCGCTTTTTCCCTCAGTGTGTCAAGCTGCCTGTGGAAAGGTAAAACCACGTGCGCGCGGTCGCTGACAAAAAGACGGCCTGCAGTTTCAAAACCCTGCGAGTGCAAGTTCTCAACTTCTTCGAAGAAAACTCGCGGGTCGAAAGCGACACCGTTGGCGATTACGCATGTCTTGTCCGGGTGAAGTATTCCAGTTGGGATAAGGTGGAGAATATATTTCTGGCCTTCAAAGACGACGGTGTGGCCCGCGTTGGCGCCGCCCGCGAATCTCACAACCATGTCGAATTTTTCAGAGAGAACATCGACAATCTTGCCTTTGCCTTCGTCCCCCCACTGCAAACCGGCCACGCACTCGACAGACACTTTTCCTCCTCCGGGGGCTTGTCAACCGCGGGATTCTAAGCCTGTTTGGCGCCTGTGTCAAGCAAAAAGGAAAGGGCGCCGTCAGGCGCCCGTAGCAGTCGTTGCAACAGCGGGCCTGTCTACTTTTTCTTTGGGGTCTTGCCGCTTTCAATTGCAGAGAACGAGCCGAACTGCTCTGTGAATTTGTCGCCGTCGTGGCCGCAGCCCATTGACCGCCAGCCGCCCCAGGAGAAGTTACGGCCTTTCTGCGAACGCTCGGACCTTTTGCCTCGTTTCCCCAAGCCGCTGGGGTCTCCGCCTCCGAGCATGTTACGGTGGTGGCCGGAGGAATTATACCAAGCGGTGAACGCGGCACCGGCGGCAGCGGCGCCCATGTAGATGTTCTCACCGACACCGCCGGGGTAGCCCTCGGCCGCAGCACGCTTCTGCGGGCTTTCACGGCCCGGCGTGGGGGATGTGTGGCTGAAGTAGCCGAGCTTGTTCATCTCTACTGAATGCTTGCGAGTGCACTGGACCAGCCGCTCATCTATCTCCAGTGCCAGCCGGCCCATCGTCATGCGGTACTCATTGTTTAACTGGACCAGGTGGCGTTCATTAGCAGTCACGCTTGTCTTTACTTTCTTGTTGTAATCGAGGATACGCAGGCACTTCAGCCTGACGACTATTCTCAGCTCCCACGGTTCCAGATTCCGCGCGTACATGAATGCCTTGCTGTAATTGCCCCCGCGGTGGTTCAGCACTGCACGGTAGACATCTGTTACCGGGTCATTGAACGCTTCCACTTCGAGGCTGTGTTCCGTAAGCCAGGTGCTGACCTCCGCAAGCTGCGCAAGCCTGAGGTCGTAGTCGTCAAGTATCTTAGTTGCCTTTGTTGAGCTTATCCTGAGGGCCCTGGATACTTCTCGGCGCAGGATTTTGTCAAAGTAAGGCCATATTTTCTTGACCATGTTAACCTTTTCGTCAACTGCCTTCTGGCCTGAGCGGCCGTGGTTCGCGTCGGGATAGATTTTCCTGTCGTAGATGACGTTTAGCGCTGCGAGCCTGGCATCCTCCCATTTGTTAAACCATTTCAGTTGCATATCGTGCAGACTTTTTGAGGTCTGGCCCTTCAGGATGCGAAGGATGTTCTTACTTTCGCTTTCGTGCTGGCTCAGGAGCCTGTCATAGTGGGCCTGCATCAGGTTTGCTGCGGTGCTGCGGACAGTCTCGTCAGCTACTTCGCCCAAGGCCTTGTAGGCCTGTTGGCGCATGTTGGAATCCGGGTTCAGCAGCTTGTCTGCCGCTTCGATAAGGTCTTGCGGCAGTCCTTGAAGCAGCTTCGGGTCGAACCTTCTTCTTTTGCGGGCAGGCTTCCTCTTGAGCGCGGCCCTGTTCACGCCGTGTACCCACGGTTCTTCTTTCTGTTCCTTGGCAAGGACCCAGCCATCTCTGAGCTTGACGTAGCCAAGCTCATCGCGCGCGTATTCATGGTCGGGGTCAATAATTATAGCTTTCTCGAATTCCTCTCTGGCAAGGTCGAAGTAGTTGACTTCCTTAAGCCAGAGGCCGAGCTTGTAGTGGCCGTC
>CAYWBA010000355.1:0-3642 GCA_964455955.1 uncultured Planctomycetota bacterium
TGACGGCGGGTTCAGGGCAATAGTCGCCAAGCTGAATCACTAAGAGACTATCTCAAAACCTCACGCGGCCACGCGAGGTTTTGAGATAGTCTCTAAGAGGGAAATCAAAATTACGAGTAACACGCTTTTTAGTAGACAACATTGCTCTCAAAATGCTTGACTTGTCATTTTCTCAGTGCTATTATTTGCTCTGAAGTTTACAGTAGAACCATATCGCTGCGGAGGACTGCACATGAACAAGTTCTTGGCAATTCTGTTAATGCTAACTGCCGTGTTTCTGGCTTACGCTTTCGCGGCGGCAACTGTGTCGCTGCCAGGCGGCCAGCAGGTTAGTCTCGGTGCGAAGCTGTCAGCCCCTTTTTACAACCTCAAAGGAGCTTCGGTCATTTTCTTTGTCGTTGGCTGCGGTGCGTTGCTGTGCGCACTTTACTTTGCGCTAAGGACGCCCCGGTCTGCAAAGGCTGAAGGCGATATTGCCGGGCTCAACGGCAAAAGCAACGGGCTGGAGATAGGCTTCCTCTTCAGCGGCATAATTGCACTTGTTGTCCTTGCGCTGATGGTTTTGGGTTCTGCCAAGGCGTGGTTCGACAACCTGACGCTCGGCGCTCTTGGCTCTATCTTTGTTATTCAGATAGTCATGGGAGTGGTCTTTCTTGTGCTCTTTATCAAGAAAGAGGAGAAGGCAGTGCTCCCGTTTATTCCGGCGATAATTATCTTTGTTCTTGAGGTCGCAATCGGCGTGCTTGGCGTGGTTGCTGGTTTGAAATAGCAGGAGGATCTTATGGTCCAGCGGTATTGTGAAGATTGCGGGAAATTGTTCGATACGGCGGACACAGCAGGCAAGACGCCCGAAGGGACGTACCTGTGCCCCGAGTGCGCTCTTAAGAAGCCTGAAGAACCTACAGAAGACTACTCCGTTCCGACAGCGGCAAGCTCAGCTCCAAAGGCGCCAGAGTCAGCTCCGAAGACACCGAGCTCAGCTCCTGCCAAGACTCCGGTGATGGAGAAAGGTGCAGGGCTTAAGAAGTCAGCCGGCACCGGCGAGGAAAAGGTAACTTTCCGCTGCCCTGGATGCAATGCTTTGTTGTCCTCGCGCAAAGTAAAAAAGCGCAGCAGGCTTACCTGCCCGAAATGTAGCGAGAAGGTTATTATCAACTCTGACGGGACGGCTGAACTCCTGAACAAGCTTGCTCCGCATATGAAACAGATGTCGGTTCCCACAAAGAAGAAAGGGGAAAAGCCTTTTTCAGGTGAGGAGCTTGACAGTCTGCTTGATTTCGGCGATAAGAAGCCGAAAGAGTATGATACAGGCAGACCTGCGCCGATGCCAAAACAACCTGCGCCCGCTGCCGTGGTAGCGACCAAACCCTCAGCGCCTGCCGCAGATTTGGGGCCTCAATACGTGTCGGAAGAGGAAGAGGAAGAGGAAAGGTTAAAGTTCCTCGACCAGGTCCAGGGACCGGGTAGAAAACAGCCTTTCCGGGCCCCGCCAAAACCGCCGGGTGCGGTACTTCCGCCGGGTGTAAGAAAAGCAGCCCCCCCGCCAAAAGCGCCGGGTGCAGCACCTCGACCGGGTATAAGAAAAGCAGCTCCTCCGCCTGAAAGGCCTGCTGCGAAGCTTGCAAGGGAGAAAGTGGCTACCATAGAAAAGCGGATGGAAACTACAAGGATGCGCCGCGCTTCAAATCGTGCCAAGGTCCTTTCACTTATATTCATTTTCCTGCCCATTGCCCTCGGTTTAGTCGTATACTTCGTGGCGGCAAAACCGATAGGGGAAGGCGGGAAGGAATCCGGCTTCACGAAATTCATTGCCGAGTTCGGTGCAAAGGCAAGAAAGGGTGCACTGGAGGTAAACAAGCGTATACTGAAACAGAAGGTCGTTGAGCCAGAACCCGAACCTAAACCTGAGCCTGAGCCCAAACTCGAGCCCAAACCCGAGCCTGAGCCCAAGCTCGAACCCAAACCCGAACCCAAACCAGAGCCTAAACCAGAACCAGAGCCAGAGCCTAAGCCAGAACCTGAGCCAGAGCCTAAGCCAGAACCTGAGCCAGAGCCCAAGCCACAGCCAGAACCCGAGCCTGAGCCAGAACCTGAGCCAGAACCCGAGCCTGAGCCAGAACCCGAGCCAGAACCTGAGCCCGAGCCAGAACCCGAGCCTGAGCCAGAACCCGAGCCTGAGCCAGAACCTCCGGGCAGATAGTGTCCGCCAGAGATGGGAAATCACTCAGACTGCGGGAATCCTGTCCGGAAAGGCGTTTGGTATGCGTCAATTACTTCGTGGTTGGCACGTACGGGGTGTGGCGCAGCTTGGTTAGCGCGCGTGCCTTGGGTGCACGAGGCCGCCGGTTCAAATCCGGCCACCCCGACCATTCTGCCAATATTTGAACCGTTAAAAAAGGAAAGGGTGATAATGACAGACAGACAAACACGGTTGATTGCTTCAGCAATTCTGGCTTCTGGAGGAGCAGTGACTTTAGCAATAGGCCTTTTAGCGAGAGCAACTAATTACATGCTTGGTGGAGGAGCAGAAATAATTGGCGGCTTTATTGGCGTAGCAGGTGGGATTATGTTTCTGGTCGATTACGTCGGAACCTGGAAGAAAGTTGACTGAAATCTTGGAAAAGTCATAAAGTAGTTGCAGTAAGGCGCAACGAGGCTTATTAACCGTTCAAAGTTCGGACAGTTGCCCCGATTTTTTCGCGCTTCGGGCGCGAAAAAATAGAGCAGGAGACAGGATAGCCAATATTCCTGAGGGAACAAGATTCTACCGGTCGTTCTGTAACATAAGACGGCCTCGACGCCTCTTCACCAAAACTGTGTAAAGCATCAGCAGCAGGAACGGCAGGAAGTATCCGAGTACAATGCCGGGCTGGGTGGCTGTATCATTGAAGTTGCTGATTGAGCACCCGCCACCTTTTTTCGGCAGAGGAATATACTGGCGGGTGAATACGGCGACTACCACCTTGTCGCCATCCATGGTTATGATAGCGGGATTATCACTGCCCGCCAGATCGCCACTCCAGTGGCTAAAGGTCCAGCCTGTGTCGGGTATGGCTATTAGAGTGACTGATTCTCCATTTGTATAGATAGACTTGTCCGGGTTCCTAGTTACTGTCCCGCTACCTGAAATGTTTATGCTAAGTGTGTATTCTGTTGGGATGAGGTCTTCCTGCAACTGGAAGTCGGGAAGCGTTGTGGTATTGCCTTCCGTAACCACCACGCCGGACAGGGAGCCCGGCTCGTAACCCGTCTTTGTGAATGTGAGCGAGTAGGTGCCGGGCGGAACGGCAGCTATTGTGTATTCTCCGTTTGCATCTGTCGTTGCAGAGCGGGTGCCGTCAGAAACTTCCACGCCTTCTATCGGAAGCCCGGTGTCTGCATCCACTACCCTGCCTGATATCGCACCAGGGGTAATTCCTGTATCCTGGACTGTGATTGTGATTGTCTCGCTGTCCTGCCCGCCGTTGCCATCATTAACAGTGAAGATGACATCATAGAAGCCGGCCTGAGCATTGTCAGGTGTCCAGGTAAAGGTCCTGGTGGCCGGGATGAAGGATGCTCCGGACGGCAGGCCCGAAGCGTTGTAGGTTAACGTATCTAACACATCGGGGTCTGAAGCAGATATGGTGAAGATGAGAAGGT
>CAYWBA010000356.1:0-1865 GCA_964455955.1 uncultured Planctomycetota bacterium
CCCCTGCGGGCGAGTTCACGGTCGGCGAGAAGCTTGAAAAGCCCTCGTGGCGCGGGGTAGCGTACGGCAAGCCGGGCAATATCCTCGGCGACTACTGGCTCACTCTGGAGCACGACGCATACCCCGGGCTTGGCATACACGGCACCACAGAGCCGGACAGCATAGGTACGAGGAGTTCGCTGGGCTGCGTGAGGATGTACAACAAGGATGTCGGCGAGCTCTACAAAATAGTCCCCAAAGGCACAAGGGTAGCCATCCAGGAGTAAAGAAAACCACATAAAACCACAACCGCCCTGCTTCCAACAGGGCGGATTTATTTTTTTGCTGTCACTGCTGAGAATTTCTGTTGGGTTTTTGGAGTAAACGAGGATTATATATAGGAGAGATTGTCAAATGGTGAAGCTATGGATAACCGGCGTTTCCTCAAGCATTTTCTTGCGAACGAAAGACTACTGAAGTCTTACCTGTTGGCCGCAACAGGTAACACGCACGAGGCTGAGGACCTCCTGCAGGAAGTGGCGGTCGTACTTTGGGAGAAATTCGAGCTGTTTGACGAGAGCCGCCCCTTTCGTGCCTGGGCGCTGGGAATAGCCCGCTTGGAGACCCTGAAGCGGAAGCAACGGAAGGCTCGTGGGCGCAACTTCCTGTCGCCGGAAACGCTCCGGCTGCTTGAAGACACGGCTGTAGAGAATGCCAGAGAGGCGGAGGTTAGGCGTACTTATCTGGCTGAATGCCTCAGAAGACTCACCGAGAAGGCCCGCAAAGTGGTCAGAATGAAATACCTTGAAGCGCTGTCTGTCGCCAAAGTGGCTGAACGCCTGGGTAAAAGCATCGGGGCTATTGAAATGATACTTGTGCGCGCACGCCGCGCATTGCGGGATTGCATCGAGCGCAGGCTGAGAAACGCCACGGAGGCAAGTTAATGAACGACGAGTTGGATATCCTTATCTCACGCTATCTGGACGGTATGGCAAATGAGGATGAAGTGCGGCGTCTGGACGAGTTGGTACAACAAGACACCGAAGCCCGTCGTGCGCTTTTCCTGGCTGCGCACCAGGATGTTGCCTTGAGAGACTTGCTTTCTGCCGAGTCGGACAAAGCGGAGTTTCTGCTTGAGAGAGAGACAAAGAAGGTATATCCGAGACCGGGCTTGAGAAGAAAATTGCGCCTAAGGAGGTCAAATAAGTGGATGAGCTGGTGTGGGATTGCTACAGCAGCTCTTATATTGATGGTTGTAGGGATTGCTCTGGTAAGAAACGATGGAGGTGTTAGACATCGCAAGGACCTGCCTGTTGTCGCAAGAAAAGAACTTTCAAGAGAGTCTGAGCAGGTTGAAAAGTCCAAAAAGATGATTCCTCTGGAGAAATCGGAGCCGCCGGAAGAGCCTGTTCCTCCTGAGAAGCCAAAAGAAGAAGTAAAAAAGGCGGACGAGAGACCTGCTCCCCGGGAAGAAGGACGCAAAGAGGTCTCACCAGTGACCGAGGAAGAGACACACGTGCCAGTTTCTCTGGCCATGATAAAGATTCAAGGAGAACTGAAGGTACGTAAAGGCAACCGATGGGAGAAGGTAGACGCAAGTAGTGTAAGCGAAAAGACTCCCTTCCTGTGGGAAAAGGACAAGCCTATCTCCGTTTCGAAGGGAGTGGTTCAGTTTACGCTTAGCGGAGGCACCTGGATTTCGCTCAAGAAAGGCACTGAGCTGAGCTTGAGCGGTTTTGAGCCCGTGACTCTGGTTCTGAAGCGTGGTGAGATGTATTGCAGGGTTACGACAACAGGCAATAAAGAAGCCGGAGGAGAACCGGTTTTCGTGGTTCGCACGCCCGATGCCGAGGTGCGGGTAACCGGCACCGAGTTCGGGGTCCGGT
>CAYWBA010000356.1:1875-3632 GCA_964455955.1 uncultured Planctomycetota bacterium
CCAGCCATACACTAATTGTGGTGGGAGAGGGAAAAGTTGTATGTGCCAACTCGAAGGGCGAGGTGGAAATTCCGGCCGGTATGGGTATTTCTGTTAGCAAATCCAAGGCGCCCGGAACTCCGAAGCCGATGAAGTTGGCAAAGTATTTCGGCTGGTGCCCCGGGGAAACCCTATACAAGTTTGACTTCGAGGATGGCAAGCGGCCCGCAATCTTCGATTTGGGGATTGTGAAAAAAGGCCCGGCGCGCCGCTCTGATAATTACTGCCTCCTCGCCGAGTCCTGCGGCTATAAGCGCCATGCAGTACGCATCAATAGCAGCGGCTCCGAGGTTTTCACTTATTCAGGTGCCCTTGTGATTTCTTTCGACTACTGGGTGGGCAAGAAAACAACCTTTGTCAGCATCCATCTCAGAAACAAAACGCAGAAGCAAGACTACCACTTCAGTCTCAGGGACATCCGTCGGGAAAAATGGACCCGTGCCACAATCAGGTTTGCAGACCTTCAGCCCACGTCGGATAAGACACGCAGTTTTGACAAGGGCGACGTGATATCAGAAGTTCAGCTATTCACACTACAGGAGCCAGAATATTCCTTGTACATAGATAATGTGGCAATCACGCGCTACGCACCGGGCATCGGCCCCCAGACTTCCGGAAAATGACCCAATAGCCAGCTTTGCATTCTTATTAGGAGGAAGAAAATGGGTAAGAGGCTGACAATTGTAATCTGGCTCGCGGCTTTGATGGCGATGGTTTCTCTGGGATGCCAGCACAAGGACGACTTCGAGATTCCCACTTTTATGCTGACGACGGCAGTTGACCCTGCCGGTGCAGGCAGCATCACAAGGGACCCGGACGCGCCAATCTACATCTGGGGGACTGATGTGCAATTGACCGCCGTGCCGAATGCCGCCTGCGCGTTCTCACACTGGAGCGGGGATTTGTCAGGCACCACTAACCCTCAAACTATCGAGATGAAAGGGCCCAAATCGGTCACTGCGCACTTTCTGCAGATTGTTACAACCTCACTGCCCGACGGGATAGTTGGCATAAACTACTCTGAAACGCTCCAGGCTGCCGGCGGAACACCGCCCTATGCCTGGAATAAAACAAGTGGGAATTTACCTGATGGCCTGTCTTTGGATTCGGGAACAGGAGAAATTGCCGGCATCCCGACCGCCTCGGGAACATTCGATTTCACAGTCGAGCTGACAGACAACAATTCTGTAACAGCCAGCGCGGACCTGTCCATCACTGTCAAGGCGGCCGAGGCTGACTTCTCAGCCAACCCGCTCTCAGGCCTGTGCCCGCTCCAGGTGCAGTTTACCGACCTCTCTGCCGGAATTATTACCGACTGGGCGTGGGATTTCGACGGCGACACTATCGTAGACTCAACCGCCCAGAACCCGACCCATATATACGATGCTGAAGGGACATACACGGTAAGCCTGACAGTGACGACCGCAGCCGGCACTGACACGGAAACAAAGATTGATTACATCATGGCTGTGGCAGTAGAGGCCGATTTTACAGCCGACCCGCGCGAAGGCGTCTGCCCCCTCGATGTGCAGTTTACAGACCTCTCCACAGGCAACAGCATTGACACGTGGGAATGGGACTTCGACTACGATGGTAGTGTTGACAGCACGGACCAGCACCCGCTTTATACATACACCGAGGGCGGTACATACACAGTTTCGCTCACGGTGACCAGCCCTTACGGGAGTGATACTGAAACCAAGATTGATTACATACTG
>CAYWBA010000357.1:0-3627 GCA_964455955.1 uncultured Planctomycetota bacterium
ATGATGAACCTGAAAGACCCGGTGCTCGGGAAACGCGAGGTGCGCCACGCATTTGCTCATGCCATAGACCTCGATGACGTAGCGAAACGCATCAAACACGGTCACGTGATTCCAGGCAATGCAGGATTCCTTCCGCCCTCCTCCAAATGGCATAATCCCAAAGTTCGCCAGTATTTTCATAATCTCGAAACGGCTAAGGCTCTTCTTAATGACGCCGGTTTCCGCGATACAGACGACAACGGTATTCGCGAGAGTGCCGACGGGGAGGAATTAAGATATACGCTTCTAACTTCCCCGAACTACGTCCGCGAGGCAGACTACATCTCAGGGCAAGCCCGGAAGATAGGAATAGCTCTGGAAGTCAAGGCTCTTCCCATGCCGACACTCGACCCAATGCTGAAGGAAGGACGCTACACTATAGCCATAAACGGACATGGCGGCATCGGAGGTGATCCTGACACACTTCGTAAGAACTTCTGCGAGGGGTGGCTTTGGGATACAGGCGGTTACGAGAACAGTGAACTCGCCGAGTTGGCAAAGCAGCAAATGGTAGAGTGCGACCCTGCGAAACGGCGGGTGCTAACAGACCGGATACAGATGGTTATCGCCGAGGACCTGCCTGTAATACCGCTATGGTACCCCAGAATCTATTTTGTCTATGACCCCGCAGTGCTCGACGGCTGGTTTTACACGCCGGGCGGCATCGGGATTGGCATACCTACGATTAACAACAAACTGGTCTACGTGGAAAGAGGAGACCCCTGAGATGCCCCGTGAAGCACGCAAGACAGTTCTCAAGCTGCTCAAAGATGCGAATCTAACCGGCCTGCTAACCTTCGCAGGTGAGCTGCACGGGCACTTCTGCCCCGGCCTCGCATTCGGCGTAAAGGCGGGTTACCTCGGCCTGAAGAAACTTGACTTCGAGAACACGGGAATGGAAGAACTTGTAGCCGTGGTCGAGTGCAACAACTGCTTCGTGGATGGCATCCAGGTTGTAACCGGCTGCTCGTTCGGGAACAACGCCCTTATCTACAAGGACATCGGTAAGACCGCAGTCACACTCGTCTCGCGCAAGCTTCAGAAAGCATTCCGTATAGTGTTGAGACGCTGGGAAGACAAGGAACCCTCGGACAAGGAGAAAGAGGCGCGTGAGCTGTTTGACCGGGTGGTCAAGAAGCGTGAGAAAGACCCAGAAACAGTCCGGCGGATGCAGGAACTCTGGACAGAACTCTCCTTTGCCACTCTTGAGAAACCTGACGAGGAGCTTTTCGATGTCCGCGAGGTTTCTGTCGAATTGCCGGCATACGCGCCTATCTTTGACAACGCCACCTGTGAGAAATGCGGAGAAACCTGTATGGAGACCCGTACAGTTCTCGTCGGCGGAAAGCCCCAATGCATTCCATGTGCAGGAACCGACTATTTCATGGTTGCGGGAAAAGGAATACAGCCGGTTTCAGGTGAAGGCAACCGTTAGATGCTCCGAAAAATTCTACAATACGGTCTGGCATTTTTCGTCATTATCCTGCTGAACTTCCTCATTCCAAGGATAATGCCCGGAGACCCCACGGACTGCCTTCTCGGCACCAACGAGGATGCGCAGTTCAACCTGTCGCCCGAGGACCGCGCGCGGCTCCTGTCCTACCACGGCCTTGACCGGCCGCTGCATGAGCAGTTCGGCCGGTACCTCGTGAACCTCGCCAGGTTGGACCTCGGCTACGCCATATACTATAAGCAGCCTGTCAGTTCGCTTATTGTCGAACGCCTGCCGTGGACCATCTTGCTCATGGGGACAAGTTTCTTCCTTGCTGCCTTGATAGGTGTTGTGCTCGGCTCGTTTGCGGCGCACAGGCAGGGCACCAGGTCTGATCAGGCTCTTACCAGTACTGTGCTTGTCTTCCGGGCCATCCCCGCCTTCATCTTCGCCATGCTCGCCATAATCTTATTCGGGGTGATACTTAAGGCCTTCCCCCTGGGAGGAGCAACTTCCTCCATCACGCGCTACGCCAATCCCTTCTGTGCAGGTGCGGATATACTCTGGCATCTCTTTCTTCCCGTATTTGTCCTGACGCTTGAACAGGTAGCCGGGCCGTTTCTGCTTATGCGCAACTCCACGGTAACAGTCCTCGGCGAGACATATGTCACGATGGCTCACGCCAAGGGATTGCCCAGAAGACGCATACTTCACCGTTACGAGATGCGAAACGCAGTCCTCCCCGTCTTTACCAGGCTCGGCATGCACCTGGGATTCCTGGTAACAGGGGCGATATTCATCGAGACTGTCTTCAAGTACCCCGGCATGGGGCGACTTATCTTCGATGCTGTCCAGTTCCATGACTACCCGGTAATCCAGGGAGTATTTCTCGTTGTGGCACTCTCAATTCTCGTAGCCAATATCTGCGTGGATATTCTCTATCGCTATCTTGACCCGCGTATCAGGGGGCATTGTGGTTAAAATCGCCTCATCAGTGATGATTTTTTTCACTTTGCTCGCACTATTCGGCCCTCTGCTGGCGCCTTTTGACCCCCGCGAGCCGGTCGGGGCTTCACTGCTCCCGCCGAGTGGCAAACATTTACTTGGCACCGACGATGTGGGACGGGACATCCTGAGCCAGGTTATCGCGGGGACCCGCATTTCTCTTATTGTCGGTATTACAGCTTCTATCGCAACAACCCTCGTGGGGTTTTTCATGGGCATGGCGGCAGGCTACTTCGGAGGTATTGTCGATAGCATCGTTATGAGGTGCGTTGATGTGTTCCTTGTGCTGCCAAGACTTCCTCTTCTTATCCTGCTGGCCGCCTACTTCGGTGCCGGGCTTCACATCATTGTAGTGGCGTTTGTGATAACTTCATGGGCAGTACCGGCCCGGGTGGTGAGAAGTCAGGTGCTTTTAGAAAAAGAGCGTACTTTCATCCGCGCGGCTAAACTTTCCGGCGCTAAAACGGGGTATATCCTGAAGAAACATATCATACCCCAGCTTATTCCTATCCTCTCAGCTCTGCTTATCATGGAGACGAGCCACGCTATCATAGCCGAGGCGGGCCTCGCTTTCCTCGGGCTCGGAGACCCCACCTATATCTCATGGGGCACAATCCTGCATCACGCCTTCGTATTCCCGGCCCTCTTCCTGTCGGATACATGGCTTTGGTGGGCTTTTCCGCCCGGGATATGTCTTTCAGTTCTGCTCCTGTCCTTTGCTTTCATTAATCTGAAGATTGAGCGCAAGGTTGACCCGCGGCTGAGGGGGCGAGTCTATGCCGGGTGAGGGAAAAGCAACTCCTCTCATAGATGTGGATAGCTTGGCCGTGGAGTATGCCGGCGGCGAGACGGCCCTGCGCGGTATTAGCTTTTCAGTCCGGCGCGGTTGCGCCTTTGGAATAGCGGGTGAATCGGGCTCTGGCAAGAGTACCATCGCGCTTGCGCTACTGGGCCTGCTTCCAAGTGACGCGAAAGTAAGCGGCAGCATTAACTATAATGGCCACAAGTTGCTGGACCGGCCGGAGGCGGTAAGGTCTTTGAGGTGGAAGCATCTTGCCATCGTCTTTCAGGACTCCATGAATGTTATGAACCCGGTGATAACTGTCGGAGAGCAAATTGCGGAACTTTTCGTGGTCCACAGGGGGCTTTCG
>CAYWBA010000358.1:0-3620 GCA_964455955.1 uncultured Planctomycetota bacterium
ACCTGGGTTTGGGGCAAGACCACGCAGCAGATGTTTATCAACTATGGTGCGCCAGAGTCAAGGTTGCCCATAATTGGCAATATAGAGATCCTGTTCTGGGCAAGGAAAGGCCTTCTCAATTTCCCGCCTGATATGGCGAAACAGAGGCGTGCCGTCAGCTCTACACGCTCGAAGATGTTAAACTGCCTCTTCTTTTCTCAGTGGCAGGGGGCGGAAGGATGGAAAGTAGAGGAATACAGAGAAGTATTCAAGTTCTTGGCACGCGCTCTGTCACTTCTGGTTGACCGCTGGCGCGTGACAGTGCGTCTGCATCCCCAAGACCCGGCGACGGCGCGGCGCAGCATAGAGAATACGCTCACTTTCCTCGGCAGCAGGCTGCGATTCAGCGACAAGTCAACGCCGCTTGTCGAGGACTCATTGAACGCTGATTTTGCATGCACTATTTCATCCAGTGCAATACTATTGCCACTGGTCATGGGAATTCCTTGTGCACAGTTGTGGACAAAAAACATGGGCCGCCTATGGGGCCCGCCTTTCATGGGCTCCTCACAAGTGGCATCCAATCCCGACGAACTGGCCGTGATAATGAATGGCCTGGGAAAGAAATCGCCTACCCAAGAAAACCTGGATGCGCTATTGAGCAACCTGAATAACGCGGACAAGGTTGCAGCACAGCATGTGATTACCTGCTTGCGGCGCGGTTCGAACTGACACAATCTCCCGCGTCTTGGCTTAGCTCTGCAACGAGCTTTCTCTTCTCAAGGCTCTCCGGCTGACAAGGTCTTATGAATCAGATTTTGGACGTGGTTGACTGTTGCGGCGGCGTGGGTATAATAAGGTGGATTTCAGTTTTTCTGCGAGGGGTCGTTGGCGAAGCGGGAAAAGATACTGCTGGTGAGGCTGAGTGCGATAGGCGATGTTATAAATTGCCTGCCTGCGCTGCGGCTTCTCAAGAGAGAGAGCCCTGGGGCACGGGTCACCTGGGCGGCTGAGGCGCCTTCTGCAAGCCTGCTTGAAGGCGACCGCGACATTGATGAAGTCTTTGTGGTGAAACGCAGGGAATGGACAACCGGCCTATTTGACAACGGGAACCTCCTCAGTCTTGTGCGTGCGTTCCGGGAGCTGCGGGAGCGCAGGTTTGACCTGGCAATAGATTTCCAGGGGAATTTTCGCAGCGGGATTGTCACGTTTGGAAGCGGGGCAAGGGTGAGGGTTGGTTTCACCGCGGGCAGGGTAAAAGAATACAGCCACGTTTTCTACACGAAGAACGTTTATTTGCCTAAGCCCCCCATGCACAGGACGTGGAGGAACCTGACGCTCCTTGAGGCGATTGGGATTAGGCGGCAAGTCCTGCCGGCCGGGCTGGAGGTAGGCCCCGGCGACGGCGCGGCCGCCAGGGCATTTATCAGGGAGAGCAGGATTGGCACCAAGGATATTGTTGTTCTGCACCCTGGCGTAAGCGAGTTTGGGGCATTCAAGCAGTGGCAGGCCGAGAAGTTTGCGGAACTTGCGAAGCTGCTGGGGAAAAGGAGACGTACAGCCGTTCTTGTGAGCTGGGGGCCGGGAGAAAGGGCTCTCGCAGAGCGCGTGGTCAGGGGTTCCGGAGGGTCGGTGATGATGGGGCCTGAGCCGCGGGGTTTGCGCGAGCTTGCATACCTGCTTTCGAAGACTGCGCTTTTTGTAGGCGGCGACACAGGCCCGCTTCACATAGCGGCTGCGCTTGGCAGGCCTGTTGTGGCGCTTTTCGGGCCAAAAGACCCGGCTGTTTACGCCCCTCTGGGAGAAGGGCATGTTGTCGTGAGGAAGGAGCTCGAGTGCAGCCCGTGCCAGTTGCGGTCCTGCCCCGACCCGCGGTGCATGAAACTGATAACGGTAGATGATGTCTACGATGCGTGCATGAGCATCCTCGGGTGAAAGGGAGGATTCAGACTTGTCGAAAGCGCTTGTGTTAGCGGCGGCGGTAATGGCTGTGGTTATGAGCGCCTATGGCCAGGAGGAAAAGGTAAGCTGGGAGGGGAGCTTTGCGGCTGCGAGCCGCAAGGCGAAGCAGACAGGCCGGACGGTGCTTGCGGACTTTACAAGCCACGAGAACTGACCGGACTGTGACCGTCTCCGGGCGGAGACGTATCCTGCGCAAGAGGTGGTCCAGTTTCTCAAAAGCTACGTGTGTGTCGAGGTCTTTTGGGAGAAGGAAAGAAAGACGTTTAAGAAATACGATATTGACGAGATTCCTGTGATACTGGTAATTACGCCCGAGGGCAGGGAAGTGGGGCGTTTCTACGGGTTCCTGCCGCCCGGGAAATTTATTGAGGCTGTAAAAGACTGCACTGCCGCGGAGGAGAATCTCAAGAAGGGGCAAAAACTGCTTTCTGAAGACCCTAAAAGTGCCAAGGGGCTTTACCTTCGAGGGTTAGGGCGGTTTTGCAAAAGGAAGGCCGAGGAGGCGAAGGCAGATTTGAAAAAAGTGGCGGCGCAAGAACCAGAAGGTGATAACAAGTACTATGTCCGGGCCGCGCTCTGGAAGCTTGCCCAGATAGCGCAGTCGGAGAACGACAACAAGGTGCGTGATAGTTACCTTGAAAAACTTGTCGCGGCGGACCCGAAAAACGAAAGCGGTTTTGTCGTGGAGGTGCTTTACACACTTGGCGTAAGTGCGATGGTGAAAAAGGACATTGCGTTGATGAAGGAGCGGTTTAAGGCTGCCATGGCGCTTGACCCGGAGGACAGAGCGGGCTTTGCCGACGATATTGCGTTTGCGGAGGCGTTTGCACCGTTTTATGCCAGGAAATTCAAAGAGGCGGCCGCCAATCTTGAAGAATTCATCAAAAACCACGAAAAGAGCGAGCTTTTGCCCAAGGCATACTATCAGATGGCGATTTGCTGCTATTACCTGAAGGACAGGGCCAAAACAGCATCTGTGCTTGGGAAGCTTGTCGAAAAATATCCGAGGTCTCCAGAGGCCCAAAAGGCGGAAAAGCTGCTCAAGCGGCTGAAGAAGTAGGTGCGGCGTGGGGCCGCGGTGCAGTTTTGCGCAAATATCGGTTGACAAAGTGGACTTATGGTGTTAGATTTGTGTATTGAGGTGAAGATAGTTCTCAGGGGGAGTGAAAGTTGATACCTGTGATTGACTTGGAAAAACACCAGATTGATGTCGAGGCCATGGCGAAGATACCGCGGGATTTCCTTGAAAACCATGAGGTCATACCTTTGGCGGTCGAGAAAGGCAAGATACTTCTTGCCATGGTCAGGTCTATTAACCTTGAGATACTTGAAGAGATACAGTTTATGACAAACTGCCTTATCGAGACGGCACTCGCGCCGCGTGAACAGATACTGAAGGCGATAAAGGAGTATTACTCTCTTTCGCCCTACGAGCGCAGAGTTCGTGTAAGAGAAGCTCCAAAGGCGGTGGTTAAAAAGGCGCCTCAGCGTGTCCCGCAAAGCCCGCATCTGGCGGAGGCACTTGCGGAAATTCTTATTGAGAGAGGTCTGGTTACCAGAGAAGAGATTGATGCCCGCCTTAAGACCCGGGAGCTCTAACGGAGCAGACAAGTGCCCTGTCCGGGTATTTTGCAGGAAAGAGTATGGAAGTGGTTGGTAAAGACGACCTTGTGGACAGA
>CAYWBA010000359.1:0-3609 GCA_964455955.1 uncultured Planctomycetota bacterium
CGAAGTCAGCCGCGGCGGACTGGTAGTCGCCCAGTGCCATGTGAATGCGGCCCAGGGCGAAGCGGGCGTCAAGTGCGGGGCCGAACTGGTTTGAGTAGGATGTGAGTACTTCGCTGTAGGCTTCTATAGCGTTGGGATAGTTCTGGCAGGCGAAGAGAGCATCGCCGAGCTTGGTGTATGCGAGGGCCAGATTTTCCTTGCTGCGCCTTTTTTCCGGCAGGAAGGTGTTAAGCGCGATGTATTCCTGGAGCTGCTCGACCCTGGTGCTGGGGTCGGCAGTATCGTCCGGCATACTTACCTGGGTGAGGTAGGCCTCGATTGCGGCCGGCGGGGCTTCGGAAAGAATGTCTGCGAGTGAGAGGGCGGCTTTGTGTTTTCTCAGGAAGCTGCGCAGGGCTTTGTAGTCTCGCTGCCTGAGGTGGGCCAACCCGATTTGAAGTATGGCAGCCTGGCCGTAGGGGGTATCTGGATGCAGGGCGAGGACGTTCTCGAAGCACTCCGCCGCTTCGGTCGGGCTATCCAGCTTGAGGTAGGCGAGCCCCATCTTATAGAGCGCTTCAGCCGCCATACCGCTTTCCGGCGGCATCTCGGCGACAATCCTGTAGGTTTCGAGAGCCGACTGGTAGAGGCCCTGCAGGAAGAGGCGGTCAGCCATGATAAGCGGGGAGCCCTTAAGGGGGGTTGATTCCCGCTCGACCACCATGTTTGCGATAGAGACCTGGCTTCCCGCAAGCAGGAGGCGCAGGCGGGACTGCTCTGTGCCGGTCAGGGGCACAAGGTCGCGGTAGGAGAGCACTTCGGTATTGTCCAGCCACAGCGAGAGGGTATCATTTTCCCGCACCAGCTTCAGGTGGTACGCGCGGTTTGTTTCAAGCGTCAGGTCAACTTCTTTCTTGAGGTCTTCACCCTTAAAAAGCGCGAGCTTCCCGGGCAGGAACAAGAACCTGTAGCCGGAAAGCGCAACGTCTTTTTGGCATCCGATGCCCAGCCCGACGTGGCCGGTAAGTGGGGCATCGATGAGCATATCAAGGTTGACCCGCAGATTGCCGCAGACAGGCAGGGCGAGTTCGAGCCAGGCCGGGTCTGTGGCCGTACCGGTGAGGTAGCCGTCAATTGCTTTCCATGTTCCAGCCGAGGCGATCCAGTCGGCCATTACCGATTCGTCGAAGCGCTTGTCAAACACCACTCTCCACTTTTCCTGCTGGGCAGCTTCGCGTTCTCGTTCCTTGCGGAACCTGTCCTTGAGGTCTTCTGATTCGCGCTCTTTTTTCTTGAGGTCTGCGACAACGCGTTCCGCATAGATATTGCGCCGCTCGAGCACGACATAGAGGGCACAGAGGACAATTACGGCAATGGAAAGAGCTGTGGCAAGTTCTTTGTGCCTGTTTATTTTTTTGCGGATGCGGTAGGCGAGGGTTGAGGGTCTTGCCATTATCGGCTCACCAGCACGGAGGTGCGCGACATCGCTTAAGAGGTCCTCAACCGTCTGGTAGCGCCTGTCGATGTCTTTTTCAAGCGCTTTCATGCAGATGGTTTCGAGGTCTTTCGCGATGCGCGGGTTGAGCTTCTTCGGCGGGATGGGGTCGTTCTGGATAACCTTCATTATCACTTCGACATGCGACTCCCCGTCGAATGGCGGGCGGCCGGTGAGGAGCTCGTAGAGCACCGCGCCCAGGGAGTAGATGTCGGAGAACCTTTCTACATCTCGACTCAAGCCCCGCGCCTGCTCCGGGGACATGTAGTGAGGCGTGCCTACAGTGACACCGGAGCGCGTCATCGCGCTGCCCGCCGCGACCTCTTTGGCAAGGCCGAAGTCGGTTACCTGCACGCGTCCGTTCTTGTCCACCAGTATGTTGCCCGGCTTCACATCGCGGTGGATTATTCCGCGTTCATGGGCATGGGCAAGGGCTTCTCCGACCTGAACGATAATGTCGAGGGCATCCTTCTGGGTTACTTTGCGGCGCTCGATAATTTCATCAAGAGACTCTCCCTCGACATACTCCATGGTGAAGTAGTGGCGGTTGTTCACTATCCCGGTATCATATATGGGGATGATGTTAGGGTGGCGCAGTTTGGCCACGGCCTGTGTCTCGCGGTAGAAGCGCTCGATTTGCTCTTCGCTTGCCAGTTCGCCTGATATAAGGACTTTAAGCGCGACGATGCGGTTGAGATTAATCTGCCGGGCGCGGTAGACAATGCCCATTGCCCCGCGGGATATCTCGTCGAGTATCCTGTAACCGCCGAATATCTTGCAGCTTTCAGGAATCTCGTCCGTGAAGCTTTCGCCTACGGCCATGAATTCTGAGGACTCGGCGGCCCGGCCCACCCCGATTGCCACGGGCATGATGGGCAGCTCGACTGTCTCAGCCTGCGACTCAATCTTGTCGGAGGAGCTGTACAGCGTCGCTCCGCAGCCCGGGCAGTCCAGCTTGTCGGGAGCCTTGCCTTCAAGTTCCACAATATGAGAGCATTTTTTACATCGCAACAGCATCGCGTGTCTCTGTCAGCTTCGTTATACTGTCTGCCGGTTTACCCTTTATCTTATACGTTCTGTTTACGTTCTTAATTTGAGTATTGTTTGCTCAAACCCCTGTTAGATATCTACTAAGAAGTATAACATATAGAAGGGAATGTAGCCAATTATACTTCCGTGATATGAGGGGCGGGTCTTTTTGGGGCTGGAAATTGCCGATATGCCGTCACATTTTGTGTTGACTTGATTGCTCCGGTGCTTAGCATGTGTTATAATTTCTGTCTTGTTTATTACTCGTTTCCCCTGGGGGCGCTACTTTTATTCATAGGCCTTGGCGAGGGGTTTGCACCTTCGACAGCTTCCATTCTCAGTTCATGGAAGCTCAGTCAGAAAGCTTAGACTGCATGATGGCGAGCATGAACATACTCTTCCTCCTGGGCGCTGCTACCATTATTGCCCATTTTGTCGGCAAGCTTGCCAACCGGGTCCGTCTTCCCGCTGTGGTTGGTTATATAATAACGGGCGTGGTTCTCGGCCCATCAGTGCTGAAGGGGTTCGATGAGCACCTCGTGGACAAGATGGGCATAGTAAGTGACATCGCCCTTGCGCTGGTGGCGTTCACCATAGGAAGCGAGCTGCGCTCCGACATATTCCGCAAGGTAGGCAAGGGGATTGTCCTGGTAATGCTCGCTCAGTCATTCTTCACGTTCGGAGTTGTGGCCGTGGCGGTGTACTTTGCTCAGTTGAGCTGGCCGATAGCGCTCATATTCGGGGCTGTTGGTGTGGCCTCGGCGCCTGCGGGCACCCTGGTAGTTCTGCAGGAGTACCGCGCCAAGGGGCCGCTCACCAGCGCGCTTCTGGCAGTTGTGGGGCTTGATGACGGTCTGGCGATAGTGATTTACGCATTTGCAGCCGCTGTAGCACGTTCACTTATTGGCGCTTCAGGGGCAGCGTCTGCAGGCGGGGGCGTAGGAACGGCTGTCATTGAGATTGCCGGTGCGTTGGCACTTGGTGCGGCGATTGGCGTATTACTTGTGATACTTGCGCGAAGAGTGCGAAAAAGGAACGATATCCTGATAATTTCTCTCGCACTTGTCCTTGTCTGCGCCGGGCTGAGCAATTTTTTCCATGTCTCG
>CAYWBA010000360.1:0-3585 GCA_964455955.1 uncultured Planctomycetota bacterium
ACCATGTCCCTCCATTTAGATTGAATTCAGACGCCGGTATCCGAACCCTATTCCTTGAGCCCTTTAAGATATTCATTAGCCTTATCTTTTACCATCTTGGAAATTTTGTCTGATTTGGTGAGGTCTGATACAGCCTTCGCAAACTCTTTGTCCTTAACGTTGTTCTCGATAGCTGTTTGTAGTACTGGAATCTTTAACCAATCCTGCGCCTCGTTCAGAACATCTATTAGGCCTTTGATAGCTCTTGGGTCGTCAAGAGATATAAGCCCTTCGACTGCGGCCATTTTCGCTTTAAGACGCTTGTCAGAGAGACCGGTTTTTGCAAGCATGTCTCCAGCTTCTTTGGTTGCGGTCTTTACGCGCTTGCCAATCCCCGCGATTGCCCCGTAGAGAGTTATGCGCATTGGCTGGAACTCGGGCTTTTCTGCAGCCTCAAGTGCCTTCTTGAGCTCGGGGAGTGCGGACCTGTCACCGACCTTGCCTAACGCCAGAGCTGCTTCCATGCGGGCGTCAATATTCCTGTCAGACAGGAGTTTTGTGAGCGGCTTTGTTGCTTTGGCAGTACCGAGGCTGGCAAGCGCCCGTGCGCACGCAATTCGCACCCTGGAATATGAATCAGAGAGCCCTTTTATAAACAGGCTGACTGAATCCTTGTCTTCGAATTTCACAAGTGCATCTGCGGCAGGAGCGCGGACCGTGGAGTAGAGGTCATTGGTAAGAGCCTTGCGTAAGGCATCAATGCAACTGGGGTCTCCAATCGTCACAAGTGAATTTACAGCCATGGCTCTCACAATGGACCATTTGTCGTTAAGAAGTGCGTGGGCAAGAGCATTGACTACTTTCTTGTCTATTACTATTTGTGGCAGGAAACCTGCACATTGTTCGCGAACCACGTTTTTCTTATCTTCCTTTAGAGCTTTAAGGAGTGCTTCTTTTACAGTCTTTGTTTGTTTGTCGGTAGCTTTCTTGACTTCCTCGCGTTGCTTTTTGAGATTCTGAAGAGCAACTTCCTTTGTGGCCTTGTCCTGATTGTTAGAAGCTTTCTCGATTTCCTTTTCCAGCACCTTTTCTTTTTCCTTAAGGAAAGAAATAAGGTCCTCGATACTGGATTTGCCGCATATCTGTGCAAGCGCATCGGGGCACTGCTTGCGGACTTCGAAGTAGTGGTCGCCATTAAGACGGAACACTATCCTTTCAATAGCGTGGTCAATTATGAATTGGCGGAGTGCTCTGCGATTGTTTCTTATAAGCTCGCCAATGAGGCGTATCTGACCGGCGCGCATATGAGACTCTACAAGCTTTTCTAAGTCATCAATCCTGTCAACGACTTTCTCCTCAATAGTATTGAGCTTTGGCCAGCCGGGATGACCAAACACCTCGTCTTCCTTCCCGGGTTTCTTGCCAGCAGGCTTGCCGGGGGAGGCACTATCTGGCGCATCCTGGGCAATTGCTGGCAAGGAGATAACAATAACAAGTGCAATTAGACTGATAATTCGAAACATTGCTGCCTCCAAATCTTCTGTCTTTTACTTTGTTAGAAGTTCGGCAATCTGCACGGCGTTAAGTGCTGCGCCTTTAAGTAGTTGGTCCGCAACCACCCAGAGTGCAAGCCCGTTGTCAAACGCCGTATCTTCCCTTATTCTGCCTACGTAAGTGAGAGAGCTGCCTTCTATTTCGGCCGGGGTTGGATATTCAGGCTTGGCCGTGTTATCCAGCACCTTGACCCCGGGGGCTTGCGAAAGAATGTCCCGCGCTTCCGAGACTGTTAGTTTTCGCTCGGTCTCAATAAAAACCGCCTCCGAATGCGCCCTGTAGACAGGCACCCGCACACAGGTTGCGGAGACGCGGATAGATTCATCGTGGAGAATCTTCCTCGTTTCGTTGAGCATTTTTGTTTCTTCCCGGGTGTAAGCGTTTTCCTCGAAGGCGTCTATGTGGGGAATCAAGTTAAAAGCAATCTGCCGTGGGAAAACAGCCGGCATCGGCTCTTGCCCGGCATGAATCTCTGCAGTCTGGCGCTTTAGTTCGTCAATGCCCTTCTTTCCCGCGCCGCTTACCGCCTGGTATGTAGCTACAAGTATGCGCAGGATACGAGCAGCGCGGTGCAGCGGTGCGAGTGCGACTACCATTTGTATGGTCGAGCAGTTGGGATTGGCTATAATTCCTTTGTGTTTCTTAACATCGTCAGGGTTTACCTCAGGCACAATCAGGGGCACTTCCGGGTCCATTCTGAAAGCGCTTGAGTTGTCAATCACAACCGCCCCGGCAGATGCGGCCAGGGGCGCGAATTCCCTGCTGAGGTCTCCGCCGGCGCTGAAGAATGCAATGTCAACGCTTTCAAATGAGTCCCTGGCCAGGAGCGTTACCTCTACATCGCGGCCTGCGAACGCGACTGTCTTTCCTGCGGAACGTTCAGAGGCGAGCGGTCTGATTTCAGTCACAGGGAACCTGCGCCCCTCAAGAACTTTGAGGATTTCGCGACCTACAGCGCCGGTTGCACCTGCTATGGCAACTCTCAATCTTCAGCTCCTTGGGGGTCTGGCAAGTTATTAACTGTGTCACCAACCCTGACGCCGTTTTTCCGAAACCACCCCTGGTTGACTTCAAGCACATACTGGGCTGCCCCTGTTGAAGGATGAGATGTTTCGTCCAGTGGTTCCATGTCAACTATCTGAAATATCCTGCCGTCCTTCGAGATGTAGGCGAGGGAAAGGGGGATAAGAGTATCTTTCATCCAGAAGGACCGCCGGTCGGCATCGGGGTATATAAACAACATCCCCTGGTCTTGGGGCATGGACTTCCTTTTCATAAGTCCGAACTCTCTTGCGGGTACGGTGGCGGCGATTTCGACATAGACTGCCTTCTCGCCTATTGTCAGTCTGTGCAGACCGCTGTGACAAGAGGCGAGAGTTAGAACCAGTGTAGTCAGACCAGCAAGAAAAAGTCGCCTGTAACGCATGGTAATCTCCCACAAGGCACGATTCTTGGCTCTCAGGAGCCGATACTGTCTACTTGATTTTACCTTGCGGCGTGCCTGCAAGTCAAACAGAAACCAGGTGCTGCCTCGCTGGCGGGTGCAACCCGCCCCAGAGCCTGGGTTCGCAAGACAGCCTTCTCCCGGCAAGTCATCCGCAGGCGGTGCCTTGTTGCAGGGCTCAGCCCTGTCTCGCCTGCGGGTGCTACCCGCCCTGCAAAAGGTCGCGGAGCTTCTTTACTTCTTCTATCTCAGGGCCTTCGGGGAAAAGTCTGATATACTCTGAAGCGCATGAGAGGGCTTCCTTCATCCTGCCAAGACGCCAGTTCGATATCGCCAGACACACATAGGAAGAGGGCAAGGCGTCGGGAAGTGAAGTTGCCTTTTGCGCCATGCTGAGCGCTTCTTCGGTTTTGCCCAACTCCAGACAGGAAGTGGCGAGGTGGGAATATACTTCAGGCAGGCCCAGGGTATCAACGTCAATACCGGCATATGCGTCAATTACCTCCTGGTAGCGTTTTGAGGAGAACAGCAGAGAAGCAAGAACGAGGGCCACAAAGATGTATTTAGGGTTTATGGAGAGAGCGTGGCGCAAGTGCTCTATGGCTTCG
>CAYWBA010000361.1:0-3566 GCA_964455955.1 uncultured Planctomycetota bacterium
TGGCGTGCCACCGAGGCTTTGGGCATGACAAGCCACCCTAAGGCAGTTGCCACCTTGATTGAAGCATTAGGAGATGATTGCTTGATTGTACGCTTCGCCGCCGCGGAAGCACTGGGAAAGACAGAAGACACGGATGCACTTAAACCTCTCATCAAGGCGTTGAAAGATAAGGAGGGTTCCGTCCGCTCTGCTGCCGCGTGGGCACTGGGCCAGTTGCGAGATAAGAAAGCAGTGGGCCCTCTTCTGAAACGCCTAAAAGACGAAAGCTGGTGTGTCCGCTCGCATGCCGCACAAGCATTAAGGGTAATAACGTGGCGGAATTTCGGCGAAGATTACAACAAGTGGAAACGATGGTGGAAGAAGAACAAGAAATAGTAGTTTTTCCACTGAATTTTCAAGATTTCATCTAACATTTAGCCTGTTTGTGCGTATAATAGTGTGGAAGAGGGGTTCAAGGTTGAAGGAAATTAAGTCGTGCGAAGCACTCGACTGTCTTTGAACTTTCAACTTTTAACTCTTGCTGTGTTCGTGGTTAAGAAGGCGGTTTGAGGCGGTTTGTAAAGTGGTGAAATTTGTCCTAACTCGGTGTCAGGTAAGATGTTACACGTACCCACACTTCGCGTTTCGACGCAACCTGCTTATATAGCAACAGGTTGCGTCCATTCTCAATTCACGCTGAACCACGCAAATGTAACTCAACCCCCCGCGAAATCTGTAAATAGATGCCGTAAGTCCTTGGTATATAAGGAACTCTATTTACAGACGTGTTTACAGACGCAAAAAGCGTGCTGTGGTGAAATCAGGCAATACTGGTGGAAACCGGGACCCGGATGCAATAAGATTAGACTGCATGATGTCAGCTCAAGGAGGACAACTTGAAAAACGCCAAGACCTTCATCTCAGACCGGGAAATAGCCCGGCTCATTGAGAAAGAGCACGAGCGGCAGATTAGCACCTTGCCGATGATTGCTTCCGAGAACTACGTGAGCCAGGCTGTGCTGGAAGCGCAGGGGTCTATCCTGACAAACAAGTATGTCGAAGGCCCAATTGGCAGGCGGGAGTACTCCGGCTGCGAGATTGTTGACCGCATCGAAACCCTGGCGAAGGAACGTGCTGCGAAACTCTTTGGCGCAGAGTATGTCAACGTCGAGCCTTACTCCGGCACGCAGGCCAACCAGATAATTTACTTCGTCGCACTGAAACCGGGCGAGAAAATTCTCGGCATGCACCAGGAGGATTACGGGCATCTGACTCACGGCAATTCGGAGAGCTTCAGCGGGACTTTCTACCGCAGCGTCCCGTATCACCTTGACCGCAAGACCGAGAAGCTGGACTACGATGCGATTGCCCAGGCAGCTCGCAGGCGCAAACCGAAGCTCATTGTCGCAGGTTATTCCTGCTACCCGCTGAAAGTTGATTTTGCCATATTCAGGGAGATAGCAGACTCAGCCGGTGCATACCTGCACTGCGACATACCGCACCTATCAGGTCTCATTATAGCGGGCCTGCACGAGAACCCGGTCCCGTTTGCGGACTTCGCTGCAACCACGACACACAAGCTGCTTCGCGGCCCGAGGGGCGGGCTGATAATGGCGAAGCGCAAGTTCGAAGAAGCAATCGAGCAGGCGGTATGCCCCGGAGTACAGGGCGGCGCGCTCATGCACACAATCGCAGCCAAGGCGGTCGCTTTCAAGGAAGCGGGAACGCAGAAGTTCAAGACGTACATGCGCCGCGTCGTACGCAACGCCCTGATTCTTGCGGAGAGACTGCAGGAACTGGGCTTTGGCTTGTTCGCCGGCGGCACGGAGACGCACATGGTGGTCTTTAAGCTGCGCGGGACAGGTGCAGATTACGCACAGGCGCAGGACCTGCTGGAGAAGGTTGGGATAACCACAAACGGCATGCCCCTGCCCTTCGACGCTCAGGGGCCCGGGGCTGTCCGGGTGGGTACGCCCGCGCTTACGACCCGCGGCATGGGGCCAGAAGAGATGACACGCATAGCAGACATGATTTCGCAGGTTCTCAGGTCCGGCGGGAAGAAGACGGTCCTGCGGCGCGTAAGGCACGAAGTATCCGAGCTTGCGCAGACTTTCAGTGAACTGGAGATTTGACAATTTCGTGTTAGTTCTTGACACTGTGAAAAGAGATGCTTACAATTTTGGGGATGAGGTTTGCGGCCGAGTATGAATAAGGAGACTCCCGATGCCGGCGGGTCATCTCAAGATTTTCTTCGGTGAAGACCAGGAAGACAAGGTCTTTGTTCTCGATGACGGCAAGACCTACATTATAGGACGCGCCAAGGATGCCGACATCAGGCTCAAAGACATAAAGGTATCACGCAACCACTGCGAGGTAAGGTCATCCGAGGGGAGTTGCTACATAAAGGACCTCAGCTCCCGAAACAGCACCTTTGTCAACGGCGAGAAGGCCAGCGGAGAATTGGAGCTTAAGGACGGTGACCAGATAAGGCTTGGTTTCTCCGTGCTGCAGTTCTTCTTTGCAGAGCCCGGCAGCCATGTTGTCGAGTCGCCGGCCGAGCTCAAGCAATGCTCCCTCTGCGGGAAGGACATTGACGAGGCAGACCTTATCGCAGGCCGGGCGGAGGAAGTTGACGGCAAGCGCTACTGCCCGCAGTGCATGGCGAAGATGCAGGACCTGTTCGAGGAAGGCGTCAAACAGCCCGAGCCGGCAGCGCCCGCTCCGGCCGGGGGCGCGCCGGATTTGGAGCCGAAGGTTGAGCCGGAACCAAAGGCCGAGCCGCAGCCTGCCATGGAAGAAAACCATGCATCGCTTGAACCGCCGCCGGAGAGTGGGTTTGATGTAGACCTTGCAGACCTCATTGATGATCATGAGGAAGAAGACCTGGACCTCCTGCCCGACCCTGACAGTTAGGGTATGGTGCCGCCGTCTGGGGCTTACCTGCGTTTCCATCTCCTCGTGGTACGCCCTCTAATACGCTGGCGTACGCCTCGGATGGCAAACGGGTTCTTGCCGTCGATAATAGCGGAGACGTCCTGCACAAGGCTGACGAAGTCAGGATACCGGTCACCGGGGTCATAAGCGCACATTTTGTTGACAAGCTGGATAATAGCCTTTGGAAGCTGGCGAAGCTTTGCGCGAGGCCACTCAATGGGGTCGCCCACGACCTTTATCATTATTTCCGTAGGGCTGTTGCCGACGTAGGGCGGCTTTCCGGTCAGCATGTGAAACAGGGTTGCGCCCAGAGAATAGACATCCGTCTGCTCACCGGCCTCCTCGCCGCGCGCCTGCTCTGGAGACATGTAGTTGGGAGTGCCGACTGTCCAGCCGTGGCGGGTTGCCCTGGTATCTGAGCCGATAGTTGCGCGTGCAAGGCCAAGGTCGCCCAGTTTGGCCACGCCATCGGTTGTTATGAAGATGTTCTGCGGCTTGACGTCGCGGTGGATAATGCCGTTTTTGTGGGCGTGGTTGAGGGCGGCACACATCGCAAGGGTTATTTCCAGCGCTGTCCACTCATCCAGTTCGCTAAGCCTGCGTATCATCTTGGTGAGTGGCTCTCCTTCGACAAATTCCATGGCGAAGTAGCA
>CAYWBA010000362.1:0-3561 GCA_964455955.1 uncultured Planctomycetota bacterium
AATGACAGTTTGCACCTCCTGCTCCATGAACGGTTATTTTCTAAAGTCCGTATAACGTAGCAAGTGTTATGTGCCGGGGCAAGTCTTTTTTGCCTGGTTTACTTGACAGAGGACGAAGGTAACACGGCGATAGCCTGTTGCGTCATTGCGAGCGAAGCGAAGCAATCTCTACCTTGTTATCGCACAATGAGTTGTATGAGATTGCTTCGTCGCTTGTGCTCCTCGCAATGACGGAAAAGTGTTACCCTGATTTGAACCAGGCCGTCTTTTTTGCCGGCAGGGCAGGGCGCGGAAACACCGGTTCTTATTTCTTCTGCGGTTCTAACTTTTCCTTCTGCTTCGCCGGACCGGGGAACAGGTCGCCCGCAGCGAGCGTGGAATACTTGGTTTCGGCAGCAGGTTTGCCGTGCTTGTGGAAAGCTACGTGTATCTTCCTGTCTGCGGGTTCGAATACCATTGTTTGCAGAGTTACGCCTTTTTGAATCACGTCATTGAGGATTTCCTTCATATAAGCTATATCTATCTTCTTGTTCTTTTTCTCCACTTCCTCGAACTTTGCATATCTCCAGCAGGGGACATCCTGGCTTTTCATCTCTTTTGTCAAGAAGTGGTTTGTAGCATAAATTATGGTCCCTTTTGGTTCTCTGAAAGCGACGCCGCCGGGCCCGAGCTCCGCCACTATTGCTTTGCCTTTTGAATCGCAGACCGTAAGCGTGCTCGCACGCAGGATGTTGTGCTTGTAGTTTTTGAGCTCTTTTTTGACATCCTCGACTGTCGAGCACTTTTCAAGCAGGTGTCTGTAGAGAAAGCAGGACGGAATTCCCTGAAATGCCTTCTCCTGTTTTGCATTCACGCTGGTGGTGTTTCCGATAGACAGTCCCTTATCGTTTATCCCGGAGTAGGCCCCGATAAGGCCGGCAACTCCCACGTTTGCGAAAGAGTTTTTTCCCTTCGGGTGATAGACAGTTACGCAGGCGATTTTGTCAGAGATGCCGGGCAGGGTGGTCTGTCCCAGATTGCGCCCGAAGAGGAGCTTACTGTTTTTTGTTCTTTCGCCCCAGGCTGCTATTGTGCTGCATCTGAAGACTTCTCCCAGTGCGTTTGCTATGAGAATACTTGAGTAATCAATGCCTGTTACTTTTGAAATAGCTTTCATTTCCGCCACGTACTCTTGGGGTATGAACTTCTCTACTCCCGCGGCCAGCAGCCTGGCCATTGTCTCTTCCTGTTCGTTTGCAATCAGTTGTTTTGCCGCATCGGCAAGCTCAACCAGCAATTTCTTCAGTATCGTTCCGTACTGTTTGCCCATATCTTTACCTGTCCCGTACAGGTGAAGGACGGGAACGTTGTTGACGACCTTCAGTTTCGCCTTCTCGAAGCCGGCCTCTTTATAAAGCACGGATTTTGCGATATCGGCAATAGCCTGCTTCTGGTCTTTTTCCTGCGCAAGTGCGGTTATGGCAACGCTCACGACAATCAGGACACCTGCCGCCGCCGCTAAGAGTTTTGCATCTTTGTTCATCTTTTCTCTCCGTGCCTGCCGAAAACTCTCTCTCCCGGCCGTTTGACTGCAGCATAAAGCATTGGCTCCGTTTTGTCAAACATTGCGTAACAGGCAGGTTTCTCTTACGTTCGTTGTCTTACCGGGAATACTTCAGCATGGTGCCTTTGTCGCCGACAATCCATCCAGTGTTCCCGTTAACGAAAAAGACTTTGCGCAGGTTATTGTCCGTCTTGCTTTCTATTTTTTTCCACTTCTTGCCGCCGTCTGTAGTGTGCAGGATTGTGCCGTTATCGCCGGCGACCCAGCCGGTTTTCGCATCAGCGAAATGGACTGCCCGCAGCGTCCCGGTGGTTCCGCTTTTCTGCTCGTCCCAGTTTTTGCCCCCGTCGGCCGTGTGGTAGATTGAGCCTTTCTCGCCCACTACCCAGCCATTCTCCTTGTCTGTGAAGAAGAGGCCGAGCAGCCAGACATCCTTGGGATTGCCCGCGTACTGCGGCACCCAGCGTTCCCCGCCGTTTGAAGTGTGCAGCACTGCTCCCTTTTTCTTCTTGTACAAGTCAGCCGGCGTTTTCGTGCCACCCAACCTGATTGTGCTGTGGGCACCGCAGGCCCAGCCGTTCTTCTCATCCACGAACTGGATATCGAACAGGGGACGCGCAGGACGCTGGTACCGGCCATCATAGTATGGGCCTGACTTCCATATCTTCCCATCCCTGGTGTACTGAAAATGACCGTCCGGGTGGCGCTTACCCAGGCCCGAGACTGTTATCCCGGTTGTCTTGTTTATCATTTCTATCGCATGAATGGTGAAACTGCCGCCCTGGTGTTTTTGTTTTTCCCACGAAGCCCCGCCATCCGCGGTGTGAAGTATCACAGCCCTGCCGTTGCCTCCGCCCTGGCCTACTATCCAGCCGTTTTTCTTGTCAACAAAATCAAGGTCTCTCAACGTAACCTCGCTGCCGCCGTCTTGAGCTTTCCATGTTTTTCCTCCATCGGCGGTATGCAAAATCGTCCCGCCACCACCCACGGCCCAGCCTGTATCCTTATCAGCAAAAAAGACACCGTAGATGTCCTCGGTCGTGGTGATTTGCACAGATTTCCATTCTTTCTTACTATCTTCTTTCTTCTTGTCGTTTTCCTCGTTTCCGTTGTTGAGGAGCGTGGTAATGGAAAGGGTTTGTCTGGGAACCAGCGTAATCAGCGTAAGCATTGCCGTTGCGTAAGAAGGGTCGGTTGGTTCTACAGCTACCGTATTTCTCGCGTTCTTGCCGTTAAACAGGATGCAGCCTTCATCATCCTGCCAGGTTACTATTCTGTCAATGCAGTCTTCCCTGTATCTTTTCCAGAGTTCCCCGCCGACGAGGTGGCACGCCGTGGCGCCCTGGAAGTACGTCATCAGGCCGCACGGCCCGTGGCCCACCCTGAAATCATTCATCCCGCACTTGCCTTCCCAGTGCTTCTGCGAATACTTCACCATTTTATCCAGTGGAAACTCCTTCTCAAGCCCAAGCAGCTTCAGCGCGGTGATACCCCCCAGCGTGCGGCCCAGCTCCGGCCAGTTCGGGACGTAGCCCGCCGAGTAGCCGACCCCGCCGTTAGCGCAAATTACCTTCTTGTAGTAACCGGCTATGTCTGCCAGCATTTTCCCGGGGACAGGTATGCCTGCTTTCTGAAGCGCGTGCAGTGTCAGCGCCATGCAGTTGGTTATCACAGCTACTTCCTTCGGGTAGTAACTGACCGGTTTTCCCCACAGGGACATCGAGTCTTCTTCCAGGTCATGCCCCCACCCGCCGCTTTCCGTTTGGTATTTCTTTATCAGTTTGAACAGGCGTTGAAGCTCTTTCCTGCGCGCATTTGTCGGCTGCTTGATTTGCAGCTCCGAAAAGAAAAGCGTCACAAACGTTAGGCTCCAGACCCGCAGCCTCCTCTCTTTCGACTCTATCTCGGCTGCGCACTTCTTGAGGAACTTGATGCACTCCTTAAGCGTCTCGGAATGCCTGCCTGCCTCGGGCGTGTTCCCAGATGCAAGGTACGCAAGCCCCGCCAGTGCAGAAGCG
>CAYWBA010000363.1:0-3554 GCA_964455955.1 uncultured Planctomycetota bacterium
TTAGCCCCGCGAAAAGATGTTGCATGATTATGCAACATCTTTTACAGCGCCGGAGAGTGTTTTTGAGAACAAGAGAAAAGCGTGTGACAGGTGCTGCGATGCGATGCCGGGCTGAAAGGTTTATAACCACAGGCACGGTTAAAATATGACCTGCCAACCTCTTGGCTACGCGTAGGGCATACCAAAGTGGTTTCTTTTGTTTTTTCAATACCATCATTGCATGACTATTATGCCTCTTCGTCCAGTTCCGACTCTTCTGTAAGGTCAGGCGGCGTACCTTGACCTGAATCCTCAGCTTCACCGACTGTCGGGTGTACTCTTGAGCGAAGTTGCTCTAAAATGCTTCTGGCAGCGGGATTTCTTTGTAAATATTGCCCTATAGTAGAAACAGCAGGCGGTCTTTGTCTCCTCTTTTTAAGCCATCTAACCAATTCAGGAGATACCAAACCTTTCAAGTCTTCTTTTGAGAGTTGTATACTGATTTGCCTTTGTTTTGCTTGCTCCGCTTCCGCAACTTCCTTAACTTCTTGCAGTACTTCTTCAGCAATCTCTTGTTGCACATATTGTCCAGCGCGTTCAATGAACCGGTCTGCTTGGTACATATAGAACGGAATATTAGCTTCTGACTTCATTTCTTGAACGAGTTCAGGACGCGGGCCGACAGTTTCTCCTCTGAACTTTTTCCACCAATCGTCCTTCCTATCATCTGTAACAAATATCACGGGCTTTTTCATCTTTTTCGCGTGCTCGATTATTTGAAACCAGATCACGAAGTCACCATATTGCCTTTCGGTATGTGACTTGGGCTTTTCGTCCTTGTAGCCGGGGGGAATATCCCTCTCGAACCTTTCCTTGCCCGTGGAATATATCTTGTTGAGTTCTTCTAAAGTGTATTCTCGACCTATCTTACCCTCAAACAGGTTCGTAATTGTCTCCATTATAGTGTCTTTCTCGCGGAGCTTGGGGTGGTCTCTTTCTTGCGTAGCCAGTTTCTTACTCAACCTACGGCAAAGCTGCTTTACCTTGCCAACCAACTCCTTTACAGATACATATGGATGTTTCGAGTAAGCGCCCAAGTCATTCTCAAGCTGATTCTGCGCTTTCTCGAGTTTTTCTTTTATGCTCTCGTAAGCACGTTCCTGCTCATCAATAACCCCCAAGCGATTCTCAAGATACTCATGGGCAGCTTGATAGGGAATCCACAGCCGATCTGAAATTCTTTTGTCCCTTAATATTTGTATGAGTTTCTCTCTTGTTGCTTCAGTATACCGATAGAGGTTCAAAAGGACATTCGCATCCAGAATAAAGATACATTCCTCCCACATCTTGTCGAATTCATCTTTCGATGGTTCGTAATAACCCGGAAATGTCTTTTTCATGATTGCAACTCCCAAATCGAGGCTCGCCTTTTGTAAGCTACATAATACTGCGGTCGTGCGAGATGGTCAAGGAGTGTCCACAATAATAAGTTATTGGCAGGACGGGTTTTCAAGCAGGTGTTTTTTGGAAATGGAGGCTGCCGTCCTCGTGGTCGCGGTGGCAGGGGCTGTGTACTACTGGAGTGGCGGCGAGGAAGAATAGCCGGGGTTTTCATTTGCCGGAGCTGGGATTTTTTGTGCCAATAATCCTTTTTTAGATTGACTTTGACCTGAGCAACATACATATTGTCTTCAGTTAGGGATGTCCGCGGTCACACTGCCATGACAATGTCTTCGTGCGCAACTCTGGGTCAAGGTCTCCCGATTAGAGCTTCGTGTTTCTGTTTTTGGAAGGGGCAACTGGTGAATATCTACGTGGGTAATATGTCGTTCGATGCAACTGAAGAAGACCTTCGGCAGGCGTTCGGCAAATACGGAGAGGTTTCCTCCGTCAGACTCATTACAGACCGCGAGACAGGCCGCAAGCGCGGTTTCGGTTTTGTTGAGATGGCGAACGACGGCGATGCCAAGAAGGCGATTGAGGGGCTGAATGGCACAGATCTCGCCGGCCGAGAGCTGACCGTCAACGAAGCCAAGCCTAAGCGCGACGACAGAGGCGGCGGCAGAGGCGGCGGTGGTGGTAGAAGAGATAACCGCAACAGGTGGTAAGGGAAGCTCCGCCTGACAGGAATACTTGACGAGTAATTGAAAGCCGTCTTAAGGCGAAAGCTGCTCCAGGGCCATGTCCACAGAACTGGCAAAGCACTTCGCAACGCAGGGGTTCTCATGATTTGCCGGGCGCCAACACCGGTCAGCGCTGTATAAGCAGCACCAAGATTATGATACCCAACAACAGATAATTGTCTTGGTCATGAGAGGCATTCTTGTCCTTCTTAACGATTCTGTCTTCAAGTCCCACTCGGGGCGGGTTTTCAAGCAGGCGTTTTTTGGAAATGCAGGCTGGCTTCCTCGTGCTGCTTGCCGTAGCCTGAGAAACAGGTTCCTTCGAGCCTGTCTCCCTGCAGCGTGAGGCGGGCTGAGCCTTTCTGGATAGAGGCGTCTTTTGCGCCTGGTTTTGGCTCGCTGAGATACTCGTAAGACAGGACAGGGCCGCCCGGCTGCCCGGTGAGAATCGAGGCAATCAGGCTGTGGGACCGGGAGTTTTCCGTTTCAAAGACTACGGACAGTCTTGTCCATGTCTGGCGAATGGTGATTGCCGCCTCCTGCTTTGCAGCGCGCCTGCGGGAGGAGGAAAGTTCTCCCTTCCAGGTGCCGTTGAGGTTGGGGACTTTCACAAGCCTGACTTTTCGCAAGAGCTCGTTCCCCCAGAACAGCTTATCGAAGAGGAGGTAGAGGAGCCCGTATAGCCCCATTATTGTTACGGGGTTCCACCACCAGTAGAAAGCGCTCAGTGCCCAGTGCAGGAGCCAGACCAGCCCGACAGTCACTACTGCAATGAGGGAAAAAACCCTTTCTCTCTCGTTTGAGTCAGTCGCATACGGATGCATGTTTCTGTTCCGCCCCTTCCTCTCTGCATGGCATAATACCGCTGTTTCACGCGCAGGTCAAGGGTTCACCAGGAGAGATGCCGCGGATGAACGCAGAAGGGGGGAATATTTTACCGCAGAGACGCAGAGAACGCAGAGGGAAGAAGAGGGGACAGATTTAGTTTTGGTCCGGAACAAAAAGAAAATTCTTGGTTTTCCGGACTCTGCGTACTCTGCGCCTCTGCGGTGAGATTTGAGCGTGGAGCAAAAACTGCTGACACGGAGTGAACATTGTCGAAATTTTTTGTGACAAATCCGGCGCTGCATCGTCTTTCGGTGAGAAAAGGACAGTTCAATCTTAACGGAGGAGGTGTTGTTATGGCGAGGTTGAGTATTCTGGTTGCAGCAGTCCTCGTTGGGCTTCTGCTTGTTGCAGTTTTGTTGGCCGAACCTGCTTTGGCCCAGGGGAGAGGCGGAGGCCGACTCGGCCCCGGCCGGGGCGGTCGCGGCGGACGTGGTGAACCAAGCGACGAGGAAGTTGAAAAGGCACGGAAAGATATTGATAAAGCTGCGCATGATGCTGCCAAGAAAGCTCTCAAGCAGGGCAAGACTGCGGATGAGGCGCGGGATGCGGCACGCAGGGCGGGGA
>CAYWBA010000364.1:0-3538 GCA_964455955.1 uncultured Planctomycetota bacterium
AACGCATAGCGCCACCCCATGCCGCCCTGTTGTTTACTATAACGCAGTCCTCGAGAGTTCCGTGAAAAACCAAACCATAGACGGCTCCGCCATAGCCCAAGAAAAGGTCAGACGTACTGTTGTTCTTTATGATGCATCTGTATATGTGTGGACTGGCACCGATGCAGGAAATGGCGCCGCCGTAGTGCCCGGTGTTCTCCGTCATCACGCAGTTTTTTATCGTTGGGTTGGAGTTGTTCTCGCAAAATACGGCGCCACCAGAGTCTGTTACGTTGCCGTTGCGAATTGTGAAACCGTCAAGCACTGAATCTGCCGTCTCGCCGGAATGGAAATACAATCCGCGACCATCATTCTCGCAATCAATAATACAGTTGTCACGGCCACCTGCTGACGCAACAACAATGGCTTTACCGCGGAAGTCGAGGTTCTTGTTTCTGTGATATTCATGTGTCTCACCTTTATAAATTCCATTAGCTACAGATACCATCATCCCGTTTTCTGCAAGATCAATGCCCTTCTGAATTGTCTTAGCCGCATCGTCCGCAGTGGTGCCATAATTGTTGAGGTCATCTCCCGTAGCATCATCTACATAAATCATGTCTCCATAAACAGCAATAAATTTTGTCTTTGTTTCAACGTCTGTGCCACCTGGCCCTTTTACAGTCAGGATCACTGTATATGCCTCTGGCTCGTTGTATGTATATGGCGGGGGGCTTTGTACTGTGGAATCAATCTCACCATCTCCGTCAAAATCCCACTCCCATGATGTAATTACGCCTTGCGATAGATCGGCGAACTGAACCACAAGTGGTGCACGGCCACTTGTGAGCGAACTGACAAAGTCAGCAACAGGGGGCAAAAATACTTCTATAGTCTTACTGCCTTCAGCAACATACGTTTCCTGATGCATACTAATTATCCACTCAAACATGAATATACGATCCTTTAGCTTCTCTATGCGGCGCAGTGTGGCTAAACGCCGCTTCTCTGGCAAATTAGGGTCTTTAAGTAATTCCTCAAGACGGGCTATCTGTTGCCTGAACTTATCTATTACCCGCTCAAGGCGTTCTATTGCTGTGAGTGTTCCTTTGCGATAAAGAAGCACCGTAAGTGTCTTGCTTCCTGAGTCTGTAAATGGGTCAGTTGTGTATTTAAATTGTGAGGGAGCTGTCTGTGTCAACTCTACTTGAGTTTGCTCATCAGGAAACGTGGCGTATATAGCATAACTCTCTATCTCGCGGCCTTCGGGCAGAGTTATCTCCACAACGAAATGAGCCTGCTCACCGAGACCATATTCATCTTTGTCAGATGTAATAGTCATCTGAGGCTCTTCACTCTGAGCATAGAGCGGGCAAAAACTGCTTGATACAAGAACCACCGCGGCAACTACAGCTACTTTAAAAAACCACCTCTTCATGACACTCTCCTTGGTAAAGACTGGATTCTTATTGAAAAGTTTGATTCCGCTGAGAATGATATGCTGTTCCTGACATTAGGCCAAAATACCATAAGACTTATAGCAGGTATGCTCACTGATACCTTACCCCCTCAAGGCGAGAACTGTTTTCCCCACTATTGCCAACTCTAAGACTCGGCAGGATGGCGTGAAACTAAGGTGCTTTATCGAAGCATAGGCTCCTGCCTACATTAGTTCATTATACCATCCGCTTGGCGGGTTGTCAAATTGAATGGAAAAGTTGCCGGCACATCAGGTAGGGGAAATGAGACTTTATACTAATTCTGCAATGTTACATAACAAACTACTGTCCATAGAGTTATGTCTCACCACAGCTTTCAAGAATTGTTATGTTAGAAAACAGCTCAAAATTCATTATCCCCATATAAATGGATACTCACTCTCGTCTTATCCAATATAAGCACAAAGAGTTACAGACGGACATACCCAAAAATTCGTTAGCTATCGAAAATTATCGCGATTTTTCCCAAAAAATTATAGATTTTCAAAGAATTATTACGCGTTTCTGTCATACTCAATGTCTACGAAACCTATCTACACTATAGAAGCGTCAATTGCCTTTCTCTTCCGCTTGCGTTTCTGCCCGCCTGCGGCATGTACTGCCAACGCAAGAGACCACATCTTGTCCGCATGGTGCGTCTCATTTTTCTCTGTGTCGTACCGAGCATAGCCGGCATCCGTTGCTTTCTTCTTGATGGAGTGTATTTGCTGCGTGAGCTTGCGATCGCGCGGTATGACAATCCCCTCATTCTCGAAGGTGATATGCAGGTCCACCGCCAGCGATTCCTTCATCTGGCCGATAAGCGCGATGCCCTCGACACGCGAGCGAAACTCGGAGCGCAGGTTCTCCGCCAGATTCATACCTATCCCGTGCTTGTCAATGCACAGCCGCCTAAAGCGCTTGGAGCGCTTGATCATCCTTCGAAGGAACTCTTCCTGATATTGGAATTTCGACCTATCAAACTCCTTGCCGTATCGGTAATAGAGCCGTTTCTTGACGCGCTCGAGGACAATCAGCTCGGACTTATTGCGCGTGCGGCCGACATCAAAGCCGGCGTAGAAATCGCCTGAGCAGTCTGAGACAAGCGAGTCGATTGAGCCGTAGACTTTGAGGTCGTCCGAGCAACAGGAGAAGATAAGCTCGTAGGGGAAATAGGATTCCGTCTCGTCAGCGAAGAGCAGCTCGTACTCTTGCTGGAAGTCGCTTGGTTCGAGTGAGTAGAAGATATCTATCAGAATGTTCTTGCCGAACCTGTGCACACGCTCAGCGGTTGACAGGCCAGATGCTTCAGCGCCTGCCTTGGTTGTGTTCTCGCAGAGGTCAGGACAGAGCCACCAGGGTATGGACTGTCGCGTGAACATGAGATATTTCTTGTGCTCCTGCTTTATAATGTCGTAGAAGAGGTCGCCGGCGGCAAGTGGTGTAGAACCGATGGTAAGTTGACCATCGCCGCGGGAGACAATGGGAACGGATGCGACATAGATACTGCGTTGCTTGTGGCCGTAGTGAGCAAACTCGTCAAGGTAGACATCTGCTTTATGCTTGCCGCGAGGGTCTTTGCAGGGATGCGAGATTAGTCGAGAGCGGTTTCGGCCAGAAGAGTCCTCAAACTCGAGCGAAGTCTTGTTGTCCACAACCTTCTTCTTGCGCCACTGCAGAGGCATGGATTCATAGAGCAGGTTGGCGTACCGAATCTTCTCGATAGCCTCGTTAAGGTTAAGTGGGCAGAAAACGGCTGTAAAGTTCCTTTTCAGATGTACTTTTGCAAGCGCTTCCCAGTACTGATAATACCCGCAGTCATGCGACACGCCTTTCGATCCAAGTAACAATATTGGCCAGCAGGTGCAATCCGACAAGACGGTGTATGCTTTGTTTTATGACATGGTGATACTTAGCGTGTTCACTGTCATTGGCGAAGAGTTGGAGATTCTCAGGACGGTTGTCGCATTTGTTCCCGTTCTTATGATGTACTCGCTCCTCAGGCTTCAGTCTCCTCCCGATAGTCTGCTCCATAATCAGCCTGTGTTGAAAAACATATCCTCTCACATCCGCATTCGGAT
>CAYWBA010000365.1:0-3521 GCA_964455955.1 uncultured Planctomycetota bacterium
ACAAACCGCATCAAGCAGGGGCTGGATACCCTTGTTCCTGAGCGCACTTCCGCAGAGTACGGGCGAAATCCCTTGTGCAAACGTAGTTTCAAAGATCGCTTTTTCTATCTTTTCCCGGGGAATTTCCTCGCCCCCGAGGTAACTCTCAAGCAACTCATCCGAGTACTGTGTAAGCACCTCGAACATATTTTCACGGTACCTCTTCGCCTCAGCCAGCAGTTCCGGCGGTATCTCGGTCTCTGCAGGCTTCACGGCGGTATCGCCCTCGTACACAATAGCCTTCATGTCCAGAAGGTCAACAACGCCGCGAAAGCCCTTCTCGGCGCCGATTGGAATTTGCACCGGCACAGGCGTTGTATGTAACCTATCTCTAATCATCCCGACAACGCGCAAATACTCCGCCCCGACCCGGTCGAGCTTGTTAACAAAGCACAACCGCGGCACGTGATACTGGTCGGCCTGCCGCCACACGGTCTCTGACTGGGCCTCGACGCCCCCGACGCCGCAGAACACGAGCACACAGCCGTCCATGACTCTCAGGCTGCGTTCCACCTCCGCGGTGAAATCCACATGGCCGGGCGTATCCACGATATTTATCCGGTAGCCCTTCCACGTTACTGTGGTTGCAGCCGAGGTGATGGTAATGCCCCGCTCGCGCTCTTCGCGCATGTAGTCCATTGTCGCGGTGCCTTCGTCGACCTCGCCTATTTTGTGCTGCCGGCCGGTATGGTACAGGACTCTTTCAGTCACGGTTGTCTTACCTGCATCTATGTGCGCAGCAATTCCGATGTTCCGCGTTTTTTCGAGGTCCTGCACCTCCGACTCCAATCCAGATTGTCAAACTACCACGCCAAGTGTGCAAAGGCCTTGTTCGCCTCCGCCATCTTATGAGTATCTTCACGAATTTTCATCGCCGCACCATCGTGCTTGTAGGCGGCAAGTATTTCCTCGGCGAGGCGCTTGCACATGGGCATACCTTTACGTGCCCGTGCCGCCGCCCGCATCCAGCGGAAAGCAAGAGCCTGCTGTCTTTTCCTGCTGACCTCCACGGGGACCTGGTAGGTCGCACCGCCTACGCGCCTTGAGCGAACCTCTACTTTCGGCATTACGTTCTCAACAGCCTGCTTGAAAATCTCTGAAGGGTCGGTGTCTTCACCCATTTTCTTCTTGATAATGTCAAGCGCATCGTAAAAGACCTGTTGCGCGGTGGATTTCTTGCCATCGTACATCAGGCAGTTGATGAATTTTGAGGCAAGAAGCGACTTGTACCTCGGGTCAGGTTTCAAGAACCTTTCAGTTGACTTGAACTTCTTTCGCATGTCTCTCCCCTATTACGCCTTGGGTGTCTTGGCGCCATACTTCGACCTGCTCTGCCGCCTTCCATCCACACCGACTGCGTCACGTGTACCACGGACAATGTGGTATCTTACACCCGGCAGGTCACGCACCCTGCCCCCGCGAACCAGCACTATGGAGTGTTCCTGGAGGTTGTGCCCCTCACCGGGGATATAAGCTGTAATCTCCTTGCCGTTTGACAACCTGACACGCGCGATTTTTCTCAGCGCCGAGTTGGGTTTCTTCGGCGTCATTGTCTTTACCTGGACACAGACGCCCCTTTTCTGCGGGCAGGACCCAAGGACCGGAGCCTTGCTTTTCCTGGGCTTCCTTTTACGTCCTTTTCGCACAAGCTGATTTATAGTCGGCATTCGCCTCCTCCGGGGTTAGAAGTTGTTAATACTCTACTGTACTGCTCCCACCTCTTCACTGATATTCCTGTCGCTCTCTGACTCACGGCTCTCAAGGAAGTCCCGTTTTACCCGCATATGCCGGTATTGTCTGAAGCCGGTGCCTGCGGGTATCATGTGGCCGAGAATCACATTCTCCTTGAGACCTTCAAGCTGGTCCACCCTGCCGGCAAGCGCTGCACCTGCAAGGACCTTCGTAGTCTCCTGGAAGCTTGCAGCCGAAATAAACGAATTACTCTGAAGCGCGGACTTCGTAATACCCAGGAGCAGCGGTGTAGCTGTTGCAGGCTTCTTCTTTTGAGCCAGAGACTCCTTGTTTTTCTGCCTGAACAGGAACTTGTCAACAACAGTCTGCGGCAACAGGTCTGTATCACCCGGGTCTTCGACCGTCACACGCCGCATCATCTGCGAGACAATTATCTCAATATGCTTGTCGTCTATCGGCACATTCTGAGACCTGTATACGCTTTGAACCTCGCGTAGCAGGTACTGCTGTACAGCCTCCTCACCGGAGATGCGCAGGATATCCTGCGGGACAAGCGCGCCCTCGACAAGAGCCTCGCCCGCGTTCACATAGTCACCGCTGTGCACCCGCAAGTGTTTTCCTGGCGGGATAAGGTGTTCGCGGGCCATGCCAGATTCATTATTGCGGATAATAACCGTTCTCTTGCCGCGGTGCTTCTCACCAAGCTCGACCACTCCATCAATCTCGCTCATGATGGCAGGAATTTTGGGCTTGCGCACTTCAAACAGCTCGGTCACGCGGGGCAGGCCACCTGTAATATCCTGAGTTCCTGTGATTTCACGCGGGGTCTTGGCGAGGAGCGTTCCGGCAGCCACCTTCTGCCCCTCTTCCACCTCTATATGGGCTTTTTCCGGCACAGGGAACACCCCGAGTATCTTGCCACCCTTCTTCCGCTCCTTGACAACTATCTGTGGGTGCAGATTACCTTTGTGCTCAACTACAACAAGCCGCTTTATCCGGGTAACGGTGTCAATCTTTTCCTTCACAGTCTCGTCAAGGACAATATCCTCGAAGCCGGCGATGCCCTGCATTTCCGCCAGGATTGGCACCATGTGGGGGTCCCACTCGGCAATAATCCGGCGGCTATCAATCTTTTGTCCATCTTTTACCTTCAGCGCTGCTCCCACAGGTGGGGAATAGCCTTCGGTGTCTCGCGGCCGCCCTTTGGCATCGACAATATCTATCCTGGCATTCTTGTTAAGTACAACAGTTTGCTTTTGAGGGTTGAGAACCGCCTTTACATTGCGGAACATTACAGTGCCCGAGTGGCGCACATTTAGCTTGCCTTCCTCGATACCGCGGAACGCGACCCCGCCGATGTGGAACGTGCGCATGGTAAGTTGGGTGCCGGGCTCACCTATGCTCTGCGCGGCAATAATGCCGGTTGCCAATCCTTCCTCAGCCAGGCGGCCGGTGGAGAGGTCCATTCCGTAGCACTTTGCGCAAATACCCCTTGCGCTTTCGCATGTCAAGGCTGAGCGAACTACTATTTTGGAGTCTTCTCCGAGGTATTCTTCTATCTTATCAGCAATCTCGGCTGTTATGAGCTGGTTTTCTTCTACTATTGTCTCGTCGGTGACCACATTAACGATAGTGTGGCGGGCTACGCGGCCGCGTATTGCCTGCGCCAGGCTTAGTTCTATCTTGTCGCCGCGCCTTACCACGCCTTTCGTTATGCCGTTAAGGGTGCCGCAGTCTTGCTCGTTTACTTTAAGTTTATTTGGTAATTGTGTCTTGTTTGTTTTGAGTTT
>CAYWBA010000366.1:0-3514 GCA_964455955.1 uncultured Planctomycetota bacterium
CTATCCTTATATACATAAAGGGGGACATAAGAAAGAACCGTGAAGCTGCCTTGACTGACATAGAGAAGGCTATAAAGGTTATGGACAGGCTGATTACAGAGCATCCTGACTGTGCTTGGCTTTACGTAAGGCGTGCGTTCTACGAAAATAATAAAGAAGACTATAATGCAGCTATAGTTGACAGTGACAAGGCCATAAGATTAAAATCAAGTGTCGCGGATGCCTATTTGGCAAGAGCTCATGCAAAGCGGGGTATAGGGGATAATGCTGGAGCGTGTGAGGACGAAATGAAACGGATAGACATCCTAACCCAAATGGCACAGGCTGACAAGGAATATGAACCGGTGAATACTGTATTCGATGATTTAGTAAGCGCTTGGAGGACTTTAATCTTTATGAAGATAATGGCTAAAGACTATGACGGTGCTATCAAGGATGCAGATAGTCTTATTGAGCTATGTCCTAACGAAGGTTACGACTCTCGCGCACGAGCAAAAAATGCGGCGGGAGACCACGATGGCGCTATTGAAGACGTAACAAAGGCTATCGAGTATAAACCCATGTCGATGTACTATGTGCGCCGAGGCAAAATAAGAAGAATAAAAGGTAACCTTGATAATGCAATTATAGACTATGAAAAAGCGCTTAAAATAGATAGCTCATGTTCCGCGGCACTATACGGTCTTGCTGGTGCCTATGCCTTGAAGAAGGAAAAGTCAAAGATGCTTGAATATTTGGCAAAAGCAATTCAATTGCATCCTTTACCTTTCTATAGAGCTATGGCGAAAAAAGAGAAGAATTTTCAGCAATATTACGATGACCCAGACTTCAAAAGATTGGTAGGCGAGCAGCAGAATCAGGACAAATAGGCCAGGTTGCAGCTCAGACCCCCTACAAACCAAACTCCGGCAAGGGGGAATCCCCTTAAAGTTTCACAAGTAATTTTCAACTTTTCCGGAATATTCCGGCAGCTCAGGTGTTTAATAATACAAGAATGGAAATCCGGATTTCTGCTAACATTTCCGGTTCTGATACGTATAATCAAGTGCGGATTATTTCTCACCGCGGAGACGCAGAGAACGCAGAGGAATAAAAGAGAAGAAATCAATTATGGTTAAGAAAAAGAAGGTGACAAAACAGGTCGTACCTGCTCTGCGCTGCTCTGTGCCTCTGCGGTGCAATTGGCACGTAACTCCCAGTGTGACAAGATGTTATGTAAAAACACCCCCTCAGACGCCCTGCGGTCGCTATGCGTAAGTAGCGGCTGCTCCCCATCTTGCGACGATTTTCTGTCAACTTCAAAAAATTTACAAGAACCTATACATATGTTTTTCGACTTGCGTCAACCGAACTTACTGGAAATTTGCAGCATCTCTCTGGAAAATAAGCTCTTACGCAAAGAGGATTTTGGAGCGTTCTTGCGCAAGTGGGTGTTGAGCCAACGAAAATTTGTAAATTTCGCCCGGCTGTGCGGGCCGCCTGCATCTTCAGGCTCGACAAAGACGCGCAGGGGATGTATAATCCCGGGATGTATAATCCCGTCCGAGCAGCTTGCGGGAGGGAGGCATGATGAAGGTTGCGACTTTTAACGTGAACGGGCTTCGAGCCCGTATGCCCATTGTTCTTGACTGGCTCAAGAAGAATTCGCCTGTAATACTCTGCATGCAGGAGACGAAGGTGCAGGACTCGGAGTTCCCCGAGATTGACTTCACAGGCGCGGGCTATCACGTGATATATCGCGGCCAGAAAGGCTACGCCGGCGTTGCGATTGCGAGCACGGAGGAGCCGGCCGAAATCTACTACGGCCTGCCCGGTGCGAAGGAGAAAGACGAGCCGCGCCTGGTCTGCGCTGCTTTCGGCGGGGTTGCGATAGTCAACACCTACGTACCGCAGGGCAGGGACTCCGAGTCGGAGCACTTCGCATACAAGCTCAAGTGGTACAACCGGGTGCGCAAGCTCTTTGACAGGAAGTACTCCCCGAAGGACAACCTGCTCTGGTGCGGCGACCTGAACGTCGCACCCGAACCCATTGATGTTTACGACCCCAAGCGCCTCCTTGGGCATGTTGACTATCACCCTGAGGTCCACAAGGCGTACGCAAAGGTTCTCAAGTGGGGGCTGGTGGACTGCTTCCGCAAACACCACCCCGGCGAAGCGCAGCAGTATACCTACTACGACTACCGTCTGCGGAACTCGGTTGAGAAGAAGGTCGGCTGGCGAGTTGACCATATCCTTGCAACCGGGCCGCTTGCCGGCAGGTGCACCGACTGTTACATAGACATGGAGCCGCGCATGATGCAGCGGCCTTCCGACCACACGCCGCTTGTCGCAGAGTTTGCTCTTTGACAACATGCTGTGCTGCAGGAGTCACTCCTGCGGGTATCTGGGCTTGAAGGAGTAGCCGCAGGGGGTGCCGGGCAGCAGGAGGTCGCGGTCGCGCAGGTCTCTCTCGTCTATCGGGAAGACCCTGCAGTTGGTCGCGCGCCTGTTGTGAATCTTGCAGCAGGTGAGCCCATCCTTCTCGAAAGCGAGGTTGGGGCAGGGGTGGGCAAGCATGCAGCAGGCGCCGCAGCGGGCGCATTCGCCTACACGGCGGGCGTGGTTCTCGCGGATATAGCGGGTGTTGCACTGATGATAATAGAACCGGCGCAGCTTCCCCCAGAAGAGCAAAAGCCGTTCCCGGAACGTCACCCTGCGGAAGCTGCGCCTTGTCTGGGAAGCGGTTGCATCTCCCCGGGAGTTCTTTGCGTCAGTGTTCATTTTCGGCAGGTCCTGCTTTGTCCTGGTTGTGCTGCCTTGCCTTGCCTTCGATAAATATCTCGCGGATTGCGCGGAGAGTGTAGCCGCTTTCCGAGAGCTGGTGAATCAGCTTTGCCTGTGTGACGTCACTCTGGTCGAAGAGCCGGTGGCCTGCAGGTGTGCGGTCGGCTCCTATCAACAGGCCCATGTTGATATACTCGTAGATGATTTGCCTCGTGAGGCCTGACTTCTCAATCAGCTCGGAGGTTTTGAAGTAGGTTTTCTCTTTGTCAGTTTCAGCCATGTCAGCTCCAAGACCTGGTTTATATTTTACAAAATTGATTCTTGAAGTCAAGCAAGCTTTGAACTGAATCATCCCCGGTTCCAACAAATACAAATAACTGTCCATTGCCCCGCTTGGCCCGCATCTCCGTCTGTAAACACATCTGTAAATAGCATGTGTGGGGGGCAGTGCCCCTTTTGTTCTTGCAGCCAAAGGGGTTACGAAAAGCCCGTTGTCCGTTTTAGTGCACCTGTTTACAGATTCAGGCAGGGGTCTGAGGCTGTTTTGTGTGGGGTTCCACCCAACCTCTTGCGTGCCCTGGAGTTGCATTCTGTACCGCCACAACCCCACCCAAGCGTGCCAACCGGCCGTGAAACCCGTCTGTAAACGTCTGTAAATAGCTTGTGTGGGTGTCAAACGGCCTAACATGCTTCTGACATAGGGACTTACAATAGCAGGCAATTCAAAACAGGCGCGCCTGTTTACAGATTT
>CAYWBA010000367.1:0-3514 GCA_964455955.1 uncultured Planctomycetota bacterium
CTTCCGTAATATTCTTTCTCATGGACACTCTGAGCCGTTTCAGGAAGTGCGCAGCCAGAACGGGAATGTCCTCCTTGCGATCCCGAAGAGGTGGTATGCGTATCGGAAAAACGTTTACGCGGTAGTAAAGGTCTTCCCTGAAGCTCCCATCCGCGACCATCACCTTAAGGTCCATGTTGGTTGCGCAGATCACCCTCACATCTACATGTATTTCATCGTGGCCGCCGAGACGGGTGATTTTTCGTTCCTGTAGAACCCTTAGCAGCTTCACCTGCATGGCCTGAGAGACGGCGCTTATCTCATCAAGAAACAATGTGCCGCCGGAAGCAACCTCGAACTTGCCGAGTTTCAACCTGTCAGCCCCTGTGAAGGCTCCCTTCTCGTGTCCGAAGAGTTCGCTCTCAAGAAGGGTGTCAGGTAGCGCACCGCAGTTTATCGCCAGGAATCTGCCCTTGCTGCAGTTACTCTGCAGGTGTATGACGTTGGCAACAAGCTCTTTTCCAACTCCTGTCTCGCCCTGGATGAGCACTGTGGAATTTGTCTTCGATACCGCTCTTATTCTCTTGAAGACATCCTCCATTGCCGGGCTTCTGGCAATAATGGTGTCTATGCCGTAGCGCTCGTGAAGCCTGCCTTTGAGATACTGGACTTCTTCCCGAAGCTCACGACGTTCAAATATTTCACGAACAATGCTCTTTAAAAACTGAGAATCAATCGGTCTTGGCAGGTAGTTGCTGCCACCTTTTCGAATTGCCTCAACTGCCCCGGCAATATCCCCTCCATCAGCAATAAGTACAAAGCTTGTATTCGGGTGCTTTTGTTTTTCAATTTCAAGGAAATCAAGGCCGTCCATGTCGGGCAGTTCTTTGCTGCAGAGGACAAGGTCAAAACGCCCCTTGCTCAGACGTTCTACAGCTCTCTTGCCGGTAGGTAATACAACAATGGAGGTGCTCCTGCTCACAATATGAGCTTTCAGTGCAGCCGCACTTTCTTTGTCGCCATCGACTATCAGAATACGACGTCTCAAGCAATGTGCTCCACTAAAGGAACAGCTTCTCTATAAACCTATTTCAAGCGATAGAAGTGTATGTTTTTCTGCCTCGGCGTCAAGTAAATCTTTCCTCTCAACTGCACCCCCTATCCGTCACATCGAACTTTCACGGGGTAAGTAAGCAAAAGAGAAATGTTTACTTGCCTGACGACGGCGCTGAAGGCAATGCCGAAGTCGTCGTGGGCGCAACCTGAAAGGAGCGTGCACGTGGATGCCACCGACACCGTACTTACACCGAACGAGCGATTCCAGCAGGTCGCGACCATACTCGCAGTTGGGATTCTGCGCTTGAAGGCTTGTCCCGAATCCATGCCCGAGCCAGCCGCTTTCGGCCCGGAAAGCACGCCTGAAAAACTGTCGTATTCCGGCCAGAAGGCCCTTGATATGTCTGCGCAACAAGGCCCTCATGTCCCTCCCATTTAACGGGCAGAGAGAGCCCGAGAAAGGAGGAGTAGCATGGGCTTGAATGTTGGAAGAGAGGTCGCCGCCATGATGGGCATGACGCTGACCGAGTTGAGAGCGAAGCATGCCGAGGTCTTCGGTGAGAAGACTCAGTCGCGGCACAAGGACTACATCCTGCGCCGCGTCGCCTGGCGGCTTCAGGCGAACGAGAGCGGGGGGCTTTCGGAGCGTACCCGGACGCGAGCCTTGGAACTCGCGCAAGATTCGGATGTACGCCTTACCGCGCCGAGGCGAAAGGCGACGCCTGCGCCGGAACGAACGAAGGTCGCGCGCATCCATCTCTCGCAGGACAATCGCTTGCCAATGCCCGGCGCGATACTCACCCGCGAGTACAATGGTGGAACTATTGAGGTGCGGGTGCTGCCTAAAGGCTTCGAGTACGCTGGGGAGATTTATCGAACCTTGAGCGCTGTCGCAACGGCAATCACTGGCACGCATTGGAATGGATATCACTTCTTCGGACTCGGAAAGAAAGGAAACGGCAATGGCGGAAAAAAGTAATGATGTCTCGGTCGTCCGCTGTGCAGTCTATACACGCAAGTCTACGGAAGAGGGGCTTGACCAGGATTTCAACAGCCTCGATGCCCAGCGCGAATCGGGCGAGAACTATATTGCGAGCCAGCGCAGCGAAGGCTGGGAATGTCTGCCCACCCGATACGACGATGGCGGGTACACCGGGGGCAACACGGACCGCCCGGCGCTCAAACGGCTTATAAAAGATGTCGAGGCCGACAAGGTTGACTGTATCACTGTCTACAAGGTGGACCGCTTCAGCCGGTCTCTGCTGGACTTTGCCAAAATGATGGAGCGGTTGGAAAAGCACCGCGTATCTTTCGTATCGGTAACGCAGCAGTTCAACACAACGACTTCGATGGGGCGGCTTATCCTGAATATTCTGCTGTCCTTCGCGCAGTTTGAGCGGGAGATGATTTCCGAACGTACCCGCGACAAGATTGCCGCCACCCGGCGAAAGGGAAAGTGGTCTGGTGGAAAACCGGTCTTGGGCTTTAACCTCGACCCAAGAGGCTGTCGGCTTATCGTAAACGAGGACGAGGCTGCCAAGGTTCGCGCCATCTACGAGTTGTATCTCGACCGGCAATCCCTCGTCGAGACAATCAAGGAGATTGATGCCCGAACCTGGACTAACAAGCTGTGGACAACCAAGAAGGGCCACGAGACAGGCGGAAAGCCCTTTACCAAGAACAGCCTCTACCGGCTACTGACGAATCTACTCTATACCGGCAAGATTACCTACAAGGACGAAGTCTATGAAGGTGAGCATCCCGCCATCGTGGATGGCGAGATATTCAGCCGCGTCCAGCATCTTCTCAAGCGCAACGGAAAATCAGGCGGCAGGCACGTGCGGAACCGCTTCGGCGCGCTGCTCAAGGGGCTGCTTTATTGCGTGCCTTGCGGCTGCGCGATGACCCCTACGCACACCACGAAGAATGGCAACAAGCGGTATCGCTACTACGTCTGCCTCAATGCACAAAAGCGAGGCTGGCACAACTGCCCGTCGAAGTCAATACCTGCGCCGGAAATCGAGAAGTTCGTTGTCGACCAGGTGCGCAGTGTTGGAAAGGACTCGGCGCTGATTGCCGAGACTTTGAAGCAGACGCAGGTACAAGGGCGAAAGCGCATCCAGGAACTTGAAATCGAAAAGCGCAGCTTGGAGCGAGACCTTAAGCGTCATAACGATGATATCCGAAAACTCGCTGGCAGCCTTGCCAGTGATGCAACCGCCACTGACCGCCTGGCCGACTTGCAGGACCGCATTCGTGCCGCCGAGCAGCGAGCCACGCAGGTGCGCGAGGAGCTTATTGCCCTTGGCAGGAATCTCGTAGACGAGAAGGAAGTCGCCGGGGCGATGGCACTTTTCGAACCAATATGGGAAACGCTTTCCCCGCGCGAGCAGGTACAGATAATCAAGCTTCTGGTCGAGCGGGTTGACTATGACGGGGAGAAGAGCACGGTGTCCGTGACCTTCCACCCGGCAGGCAT
>CAYWBA010000368.1:0-3514 GCA_964455955.1 uncultured Planctomycetota bacterium
CCCTGAATGCGAAAAAGAGCTATATCCAGTACATCCCGGATGATGCTGTCGCAGAGCAATATAATGCCGGCCGTTTCGAAGCAAGCGACAACTTTGACCGGCTCAAGGAGACCGACATAATCCTTATATGCGTGCCGACACCCCTTCGCGGCCACAACGAGCCTGACCTAACCTTTGTGGAGAAAACTGCCGAATCGGTCCGGGAGCGCCTGCGTCCGGGGCAGCTTGTCGTGCTTGAGTCAACAACCTACCCGGGTACAACTGAAGAGGCGGTCAAAACCATTCTTGACAAGAGCGGCCTGAAGTGCGGGACAGATTACTTCCTCGCCTACTCGCCCGAGCGCGAAGACCCCGGCAACAAGAGTTTCAGCACCGCGAATATCCCCAAACTGGTCGGCGGCGTCGAAGAGGAAAGCGGGCGCCTCGCACACGTCTTCTACAGCAGCGTGGTGGAGAAAGCCCACCTCCTTGGGCACGCCAGGGAGGCGGAAGCTGCCAAGATTCTTGAAAACGTTTACAGGGCGGTGAATATCGCCCTCGTCAACGAGCTCAAGATAATCTTCGACAAGATGGAGATAGATATCTGGGAAGTTATCGAAGCTGCCAGGACAAAGCCTTTCGGCTTCCAGGCGTTCTACCCCGGGCCCGGGCTCGGAGGCCACTGCGTCCCCATTGACCCGTTCTACCTGGCGTGGAAGGCGAAGGAATACGGGCAGCGCACCCGCTTTATCGAGCTTGCAGGCGAGATAAACCGGGCAATGCCCGCTTACGTAATTCGAAAGGTTACAGAAGCCCTCAACGCAACGGGCAAAGCCCTCAAGGGCGCTAAACTCCTGGTACTGGGGGTTTCGTACAAGAAGGATGTGGGCGATACCCGCGAGTCGCCCGCGCTTGAAATAATCGAGGAACTGCGCAAACTCGGTGCCGAAGTCAGCTACTACGACCCGCACGTTAAAGAGATACAGCCCACACGGCGCTACCCGGACTTGCGAATGAAGTCGTCGCCGGAGTTGAGTGAAGAGATGCTTTCCTCGCGGGACGCTGTACTCATAGTAACAGCACACAGCGCCATAGACTACGGCTGGGTGGTTTCGAACAGCCGTTTAGTGGTGGACACGCGAAACGCCTGCGCCGGCGTCGCCAGGCATCGCGACCGCATAGTCAAAGCATAAACTGGAAATGTACCTCAACAGGCCACTATTTCAATTCGCGGATAGTTCTATTGGCCATAGCCCGTACACTTTCATTCTTTTCTGTCTTCAACAGGTTCTTGATATGCGGAATCGCTCGCAAATCTCCAAACCATCGCAAACCATTGATTGTAGAGTCACGAACATCGGCATCCGAGTCACCAAGCAGTTCAACCAACCGATTAAAGGCTTTTGGCGCGCCAATCCTGCCTAGCGATACTGCAGCTTGAGCTCTAACTCCAGGATCCTGGTCTTTCGTAGCTTCCAAAAGTGGATCAACAATCTCAGGTAACAGACAACAGTCTAATGCATAAGCTGCCATTTTTCTAATTTCTGGGTCATCATGTTGAAGGTGTTTTATGATCTTCTCAATAGGGATATACTGGATATAACGACCTGTTTCTCTAAGGGCTTTATCAAGTACTGCTTTATTTGATTCATCAAGCGAACGTGATATATATCTCGAAGCCTCGGGAGGGTTACAATAAAGAAAGAGGATATCAATTGCGAGGCTCCTGACTTCAGGAGACTCGTGGTCGAATGCTTTTAGCAAATAGTCCTTTGCCGGAGCATATTCTACCTGTGAGAAGTAGGCAATGGCAAATAGTTGAAGATCCATATCGCTGGATTTGAGAAAACTGAGAACCTGTTCAGAAACTCTTTGATTTGATTGTTCTCTATTCCAGAAGCCGACAGATAACCCTCCTTTGGCCCCACTCCATTCACCTTGTGGTTTTGGTGTAATTAGTGCGAGTAATGCTTTTTCGTCACCCAAACCACAAAGTGCATTCTCTGCTTCGATTCTAACTTTGGGATCGGGATCTTTTGCAAGCGGCTTGATGGCAGATATCATATCCTTAGGGGCGCCAGTGTAGATCGATCCCATTGCCACCATCTGATATAATTCTTTTATCGCATTGATGCGCTTCTTTGGGTCATCAGATTCAAGCGCCTTAAGGTAATGCTCACGTTCCGCATCCCCATAGAGCATTTCTTTTTCCGTTGCATGCCGCACACATACCTTGACCGGCAATGTACCACTTAAGGGCCCTTCTTCGCGTAGCGTTACGCGATATTTCTCCACGAAGAGCTCGTACTCATGACCGGGGCCTCCGGACCACGTGGTCACGCATCCTTGGCGAATATACGAATGCCATTCCGCTGCTACCGCAGAACCATCAGGTTGCGGGAACCATTTTGTTGACAACCTTTCATAAGGGACCTCGCCCCAGGTCAAACCGAGGTCTGCGTCATCCAGAAAAGTCCCTTCTCTACACCAAAAAGCAATCTCTTTACCATTCGGCAATATTAGGCGAGCGGCCTCTCCTTTTTTCAATCTGACTTCTGTCTTAAACGGCAGCACATTTTCAGCGACCACGATCCTTTCTGCAGCGCTCCTCAGGATTTGCCAATAAATATGATACCCCGCCCATGACATAATTGCTATAAGTCCGATGATTACGGCGACTATTCCCAGACGCCGTATGACTGTGTCCTCGTGCCGCTTACGTTCGTCATCAGTTGCCTTTGACCAATCTCTTTCAGGACGAATTAAACTAACAATCGCTACGATAATGAGGAAGATCAATGCAGGAAGTTCGAGTAAAAAGAATAAACCGCCTCCGCTTCCCATAAGCAAACGAGATGCGATAAGGAATATTGTTACTCCAAAGAATGCTCTTCGTAAACGAAGATTGGACTGTAAAGATAGTACAATCGCGAGAACAAAACATACTACCCATACTCCATCGCCAAGATGATCCCAGAAGTGATATGGCGGATGGCGCATGTGACCAGCCATGCAAAGATGGTTTAACGCACATGACACATAGAACGGAGTTGCGACTAAAACCGCAATTGCAGAGAGTTTTCGTCTGACGTTTTTCTTAACATCCATATCTGGCCTGCCCCTCGAAGACTGGTCCAAGTTTTATCTTAGAATATAAGCTTGGAAGAGTCAAGTAAAGTAGCACCTCACTGTGCCTTTCCATACCACAACGCTACCTTACCGCGTTGTGCAGGGCGGAAAGGGGGAAATGGATCCTTGGCAGTACGTAGCGACTTGAGGAAACCTGACTGTTGTAATGAAAGCTATTTCGGGGAGTCCGAGGGTGGTTCTTCGGTTTCCCCGGGTTCTGCAGGGGTTTCTGCTTCTTCAGGTTCTTTTTCGGGTTCTTCGGTTGTTTCTTCTTCAACCCCTGCCGGCGGGGCTTCTTCTTTAGCTTCTTCTTCGGTTTTTTCCGCTTCTTCCGCCTCAGCTTTTGCGGCTTCGGCCTTTTTCTTGAGGTCGTGTTTTCGTCTTTCCTTCTTTACCTTCTCGCGCT
>CAYWBA010000369.1:0-1789 GCA_964455955.1 uncultured Planctomycetota bacterium
TGACCTTCCTTGTCCGCCAATGTGAGGGAATTTCGAAGTATAGATAACCTCAAAAGTTAAGTCAAGTCTTTTTCGCGGGAAAATTTCCGTCGTTTCCCCCTTGCTGCAACACTACTTGCGTAAAGCCAAAGGCTCATAGTTCATGAAATCTATGTGGTGCAGCAGCACAGCCTCCGCTGTCGCCCTTCGGCCTTCGCCGTCTTTTGAGTGCAGGGCTACAGCATGTATTACTTCATCCGGCACTCCGGCGGCCATCAGGATACCGACACCTGAGAGAGAGTGGTGCAGCAGCAGCTCGCGGCGCGTCTCCGTGAATTTTCCGCCGACTTTCGCCATGCCGCCTATTTTCCCAATGTCGTGCAGCAGCACCGCTGCGATGAGGACATCGCGGTTAACTTCAATCGCGCCTGCGTAATCTTCAGTCATGAGGTCGGCGCAGGCGGCGCACTGCTTGGCCAGCGATTTCATGTGAGTGGCTAATGAGATGGGGTTGTTCTCTATCAGGGTGGTAAAAGGCATCTGTTCAAGCTCCGAGGCTGAGACCCCGTATTTTTCCAGCTCGTTAGCCCAGGCTCCGAGAGACTTCTCGCGCAGCTCTTCGTCGCCTATTAGCGCGAATTCAGGTATTACCGCGAGTATTTCGCCGCTGTCCAACGTCTGTCCTTCCTCAGCACAATGCCAGAGAAGGGAGTCGAACCCTTACTCCCCGAGGGGAACGGGATTTTGAATCCCGCGCGTCTGCCTGTTCCGCCACTCTGGCGACGAATTTTCAAAAGTTGAATTGCTAAAACTCTTGCAGCGACTTTGGCGCGGAGAATATCTCGCAAAGGACCATTGCCTGCGCCATCTCCGGCATCTCGCCAAGCACTTCTGCAAAGCTTTCCACCTTTTCGACTTCTGGCGCCAACTGTGCCTTGAGCGTCGAAAGTTCAACCATGTCCTTACGTTTCGGCTCTTCTACAATTGTAACGATTTCTGGCTCACCTGCAGTCGCCGGCTGGAATACGGATTTTGCCGGGTCTTCCCGCTTTCTCTCGACCGGCGCGACTGCGGGTTTTCCAGCAGATTTAAGTCGCTTTCGCCTTCTTTCTTCTTCCCTGCGGCGCTTCCTCTCCTCAATCTGGGCCTTGCGCTCCTGGTATTCGAGGTCAAACTTGGCATATATTCTCGGTTTCCGGGCTGCTTTCTCGACTTTGGGTTCTGCCGCCTCGTCACTGCCGAATCGTGCTCTCCTGAAAAAGTCCTCGAGCTCGTCAAGAACTTCACCTGCCGGCCCGCGCTCTTTCTGGTGCAGGTCCATGCGGGGCTTTCCACCTCTCTGTTCTCTTTTCTTCTTTTCCGCAACAGACTCTGCAACCTTCTTCAGAATAGGGAGAATTATGAAGATGAAGGCGAAGAAAGCTATATAGATGAACTCTTCCACTTTGCACCCTGCTCACGTGTTCAAAGACTGCTTAGTGTTCCGGTCCCTTTTTCTCCTTTGGCTTGGTGCGCTCTGCAATCGAGTCGCGCATTGAGGTATCTGCAACGACGTTCTTCATTTTATAGTAGTCCATAATGCCGAGGTTGCCTGCGCGGAAAGCATCCGCCATGGCTTTCGGCACCTCTGCTTCTGCGAGGACGACCTTGGCCCGGTTTTCCACCACAGCCGCCTTCATCTCCTGCTCCTTGGCAACGGCCATGGCTCTTCGCTCCTCAGCCTTCGCCTGGGCCACTCGCTTGTCAGCCTCCGCCTGGTCCGCCTGGAGCTTTGCGCCTATGTTTACCCCGATATCAACATCCGCAATGT
>CAYWBA010000369.1:1799-3493 GCA_964455955.1 uncultured Planctomycetota bacterium
AGAGAATCTCGAACGCCGTCCCCGAGTCCAGCCCCCTGGAGAGCACCGCGTTTGAAATCTGGTCCGGGTTCTCAAGTACCTGCTTGTAGGTATTGGAGGAGCCTATGGTTGTAACAATCCCCTCGCCCACGCGCGCTATGATGGTCTCCTCCGTCGCGCCTCCGACGAGCCGCTCGATGTTTGCCCGCACTGTAACACGCGCCTTCGCCTTGACCTGTATCCCGTCCCTGGCAACCGCATCTACAGTTTCCCTGCCCTTGCGGGGGTCGGGGCAGTCAATAACCCTGGGGTTTACGGAGGTCTGCACAGCGTCGAGCACATCTCTCCCCGCGAGGTCAATTCCCGTTGCGGTGCGGTAGTCCAAAGTGATGCTGGCCCTGTCTGCCGCGATAAGCGCGCGAATCACCTTGGGCACGTTTCCGCCCGCAAGGTAATGCGCCTCCAAATCCTTTGTTAGCAAACTTAGGCCTGCCTGGACCGCCATAATCTTGGCATTTACAATAGCTCCCGGGTTGACTTTCCTGAGCCTCATTCCTATCAGGTCGAACATGGTCACCCCGGCCCGGCTCATCCACGCCTGAAGCCACAGGCGGAAGAACGAGAGCACTACGATTACTACAATCAGTACTACTATGCCCAGAAGCACCAGTACCACTATCAGCCAGTCCGGGATGCCTTCCGACTTTGGCTGTGCGAGTAAAAGGCTGACTGCGAGTTCCAGCGGCATATATAATCCTCCTTGTCCTCACCTTGATTACGACGCGGACTCCTGCCCGCGTCCTGAAGAATCCTCTATTTTCCTTACCACCACACGGTTTCCGCTTACTTCTATCACATCGACAGGTGTGCCGGCTTCAATTATCATCCCTTCGCTTACCACGTTGACTCTTTCACCATCAAATACCGCAACCCCGGACGGCCGAAGCTTTGACTTGGCAATTCCCCGCTTGCCCGCATACTGCTTCAGTTTCAGCTCAGAGCTTGTTGCTACTTCCTCGTGCCCCTTCGGGCCGAAGAGCAAAATCCGCCTGCCTGCACCAGTCTTAGGAAAGAGTTTAAGCATCTTGTAGGCCACAAGCGGCATGCCGATAATCGCCACAGCCATGAACAGCGCGCCTGTCAGCGTGCTTTGCGTAAATGCGAAGTACAGGCTTGTGCCGACAGATACTATTGACAGGATTGTAAGAAGCCCGCCTGAAGGCACAAAAACCTCAAGAACTACCAGGCAAAACGCCACGACCATAAGTATTACCGCTACAGTCAATGTTCACCCCTCACACGTATCGAAGGCTACCCCTGCGCGCTTCCCTCGTCCGGTTCCTCCGCCACGACTATTCTGTTCCCGTCTACGTGGAGCACCCGTATTCTTGAGTCCTTGCTAAGGAATTCGCCTTCCGTAACCACGTCGAGCAGCCGGTCCCCGAACTTTGCCTTGCCCGCCGGCCGGAGGGTGGTTATCGCCACGCCCCTCTGCCCCTCAAGCTCTGCGAGCCGCATCTGAGGCGATGCATCGCCGTGCACTGTGCCTGCCTGCGGCCCGGCAAGCGCTATTTTGGAAAACTGGCTGGTCTTCGGCAGGTACCGGGCGAGGAACACCGCCGCCCCGACGAAAACGAGAAAGCTTGTCACCAGGACGACTATGTTCTCACGCAGGATGTCCGTCTCGAACGGCGTCTCCGGCACAAAGCCTTTCT
>CAYWBA010000370.1:0-3484 GCA_964455955.1 uncultured Planctomycetota bacterium
GGTATGGTTTTTCTCATCTTCTTCCTGCGTGGGAAGGATTTCCCGTTCTGCAAAATCCTTCTCAATATCCCGCAGCATCTCCTGCTCTTCACTGAGGGCGAAGTCCATGCTGCTCCTCCATACCCAAACAAGAGTTAAGGTTTCTAAAGAAGGCAGTATTCTATCAATCGCCTGCCCCTTGTCAAACAAAAACCCCGAAAGCGGCGGGGGGCATCATCGCCCCAAACATCGCCGATGACACGTTTCTTCAAACCGTATTCGGTATTTGCCAGACCACCTTGCGCAGGCACGTGTTTTGTGTTAGACTAACAGAGACAGTTCGCGTCAATACTGCGGAGGCAGGTGTGAGGAAAAGCGCAGGACTGATACTCATTGAGATGATCATAGCTGTAGCTGTTGCGGGCATCGCAGCAGTTGCCGTTCTTGAGATTCTGACATCAAGCGTGCGGGCCGGGCGGCACAGCGAGAACATCCAGACTGCGACCAACCTCTGCCGCGAGCGGCTTGAGCAGATTCGCAATATCCCGGCCCTGAGTGCAGGCACAGGCGCCAACGCAACTGGCCCTTTCCTTCCAGACCTTAACGGCGTCTCAGTTGATGCGTATTTCACAGGCTTTTACCTTACTGAGAGCGACACTTATCAGGCCTCAGATGGAACGCCAGGCTCTCTTATCGCAATGACGCCGCCGGGCCGCGTTGACCGGATAACCCGGATTGAGTGGGTTGATGACGCAGGCGGCGGCTCCGCGCAGGATTATTTCAAAGTCACCGTAACAGTCTACTGGCAGAGAAGCGGCAAAACTGAATCGGTTTCCCTGGAAACTATTGTGAGCCCATAGTGAAAATCTCCGATTTTCAAGTAAGTAGAGCAGTAGATAGTTGTGAGGAGAAATTCAGCGCTCTACTGTTCCACTCTCTACTGCTGACACGGAGTTAACATTGTCGAAATTGCACATGCAGGGATTCAGCATGGTCGAAGTGCTGGTAATGCTGACAGTGTTCAGCCTTGTCACAGCTTCGGTCATGTTTATGTTCATCGGCGGCCTGCGTGCATGGAACGCGCAGGATGACCATTCAGAGCTTTTGCACAACCAGCAGAACGTAATCACCCAGATAAGCAGAATGTTAGAACGGGCGCGAGACATTAAAGTCGCGGAAGCGAAACATATCGAATTCACCCGCGAGCTGGGCCAGGCGGCAGGCACCGAGCGGGGCGCTGTCCTTCTTCGACCCCGCAGTGCTTCCTGGCAGATGCTTAACGGCGAGGGGCCCGGCGTAATACCGGCAGGCGTCGTGGTTTTTGACATCCTGCAGCTTACCGATACGACCCTTCTGGCCGCGGGGAACGATGGCTGCATCTACCGCTCCACAGATGCGGGCCGCTCCTGGGGCGCCGTAAAGCTGGGTGACGCCACGGAGGTCCGCGACATCGAGGCGGTTGCAGACACGCTTTACGCAGCTACAGGCGACAAGGGCAACGTTTACAAAAGCACCGATGCCGGCCTTTCATGGTCGAACACAGGTGAACTTGCAGGCGCGGTCACTGTCCGCTCGCTTGCAAGCAACCCGGCAGGCACTGTCTGGGCCGGTGTGGACCACACCGGCGCCTTCAACCTGTTTACGTCAACAGATGGCGGAGCCACATGGACGGGAACCGAGGTCTTTCCATTATCTCCCGGCACCTGGGCATACCGCATGCCTGTGGTAATAACGAACAGCACATCACAAAACCTGACTGACTACCAGGTCCGAGTTCAGAGCGCTTTCATGCCATCCAAGATGAAAACAGACTTCTCGGATTTACGTTTCCGCACTGCTGCGGATGTTGACCTGCCATACTGGCTTGAAGCATACCAGGCAGGGGTTTCTGCAGTACTGTGGGTTAAAGTGTCTCAAATCAACGCTAAGAGCTCCACCACTATTTACATGTATTACGGCAACCCCTCCGCCGACAGCGTATCAGACATAACAACTACCATGGACCCGGCCTACACGCGCTATGACATACCATACGAGTGGACAGACAAGACAGTGGGAACTCCCCTCGTAAGCGCGGATGACGACGGGGCGTGGGTTAATTTGCCTTACCAGTTTCCTTTCTGGCGCGAGTTCCGGAACAGTATTTACGTCTGTTCCAACGGTTACCTTTCTTTCGGCGACTCGTACGGCAACGATGACGCGCCGCAAAACAATAACTTCCGTAATCGCCCACTGATTTGTCCATGCTGGTCTGACTTGCGCACAGACCTCTCCTACGGCCAGATAACTGACCCGGGAGTTTTTGTTGACAGCTACCCGGACCATACAGTCTACACCTGCAACGCGGTAAGTTTCGAAGTGTTTTGCTGGGAGTGGTTGTGCTGGAGGGCGGAGCTGAGGTCCCAGGTATTAACTTGCCGCAACGGTGATATCAAGATAAGCTACCAGCTTGTCAAAAATGCAGGCAGCCTGAACTACATCGCGGGACTGTCAAAGGGTAACGGCTCTAACAGTATCGAAATCACCTCTGATGTCCCGTCCGACGTGCCGCCGGGAGTAACATTCCTCTTTGGCACCAGGCAATATGTCAGCCCGGAGCCGACTTCCGTCCTTGGGCCGGAGGAGGTCCTTGCTTCGGGCAGTGATGATGTGTTGTCGCTTTGCTACGCAAACGCCGTCCTTTACGCTGGAACTTCAGGCGGCGATGTCCTTTACTCGACCGATGGCGGGACAGGGTGGAACGGAACTGCCCAACTCGCCGGTGTTAGTTTCGTTCACAGGCTATTTGCCTCCAACGGCACTCTTTATGCCGGCACCGAGCCCGCGGGAGTGATATTCCGCACCGATAACCGTGGAAGCACCTGGACAACATGCGCCCCGCTCCCCGGCGCTGACGCTCTCAAGGCGATAGACGAAACGCTCTATAACCAGCTTATTTGCGGCGCCAGTCCGACCGGCTCAATAAACACCAGCGCTGCAAGCGGCGATTCGTGGGACCCTCTTGGCGCCCCTCCCGGGGTAAGCGCAGTCTACTGCCTGCAGCCTTTGCTTGAACTGGTCGGCTTCTCGTGGAGCGGCAACAAGTACCAGGATACAGGCAATCGGGACGACCAGGTCCTGCGCCAGAGCTCCCTTGGCAGCAAGACAATTGACAATGGTTACACAAGGGAGCTGACTTTTGAATACTTCAATTCTGACATGAGTCCTGCCGACACTTCGTCACGCGCGGGAAGGGCACGGATTGCTACAGTCAGAATTACTGTTGAATCTTCTTCAGATAGCTTGTCTATTTCAGGCAGCGTGTCAATAACGCTCAGGAACAGACAGTGACAGAGAACTATCGAAAAAATGGGTCGGTTCTGCTTCTGGTTCTGCTGATTGTGGCGGTTCTTAAACCTGTCGCGGATGGACTGAATCTTACTGTAAATGTCGTAGTGCCGCCGTTCGCAGCAACAGTAGTCGAAGGATTGACAGTTAAGCTAAAGTCTGCGGCATGGGTTCCGCC
>CAYWBA010000371.1:0-2761 GCA_964455955.1 uncultured Planctomycetota bacterium
TGGGGAAACTGCAAGATGGCTTGGCGCTTGACCCGCTCACCGGCTATTCGCGGATACTTGTTCCCTTCTTCGCCAGCCACCCTTATGCAAGGATGACGCTGCTGACAAAGAGCACAGAGGTTGGCAATCTCCTCGACCTTGACCACAAGGGGAACACTATTCTATCGTGGAGCTTGAACCCGGCGGAGGTAATCAACCAGTTTGAGGCGAACACGCCACCGTTGCATGAACGCATAGAAGCGATGAAGGCTTGCGCGGATGTTGGCTATCCTGTCAGGGCAGTAATCATGCCAGTTATCCCTGTCGCCGAGTGGCGGGGCATTTACGATGGGTTTCTTGAGAACTTGCTCACCCAGGTGCAGCTGGAGCGCGTTACGCTTGGCGGCGTGTGTATTTACCGCGCGGCGCAGGAGCTCATGGAGCGAAAGATTGGCAAAGACAACGCGATTTCGCAGGCACTCCAGACTGGCGGTGAGAGGTGTGCCGACGGCCGCGCCAGATATCCAGAGAGCCTTCGCGTGGAAATATACGGACACATTATCAAGAAGATCCGCCAGCTTAAGCTAGGTCTCGCCATTGGACTGTGCCTTGAAGAAAATAGCGTATTCGAAGCGCTGGATCTCACAGAAAGCATTGGTCGCTGCAACTGTGTGCTCTGACACTACACGCACTGCATAGATACAGGACAGGAGATTGAACGACATAGCTGAACCAGATGAAACCGAACTCCCAAGACTGTTGAGTGCTAAACCACAACCACCAAGAAAGTGGTTGTCAAGGCTCTTCAACTTCTTGGGTGAATGGCGAGAGCACCTCTTCTTCGAATGGCTGTACTCGGCCGGAAGGGAGACAAATGAAATATCTGTGGCGAAATCGATTGATAGTCTCATTTCCTTCGTGTTGCTGCTCAATTTCATCCGCGAGAGAGATAAGTCCACGCTGCCTCCCTTTGAAGAAATTGTTGACGGCCTGGACAACCCGACTCTTCAATTGATCGCGAGAACTGCTCAGCAAGCTACTGCTGATACCGTGTTGAAGGCGGTCCTTGCTCCAAGTATGCCGGAGAGTCAGATAGCGATACCCAGGTCGATCCTCAGATTGTCCTTGGCAGAAAGCATTAAGGATGCCATAGATCAGATATACGGATCCCAGGCACCAGTGACTCTGTTTGGAGACTTCCATCAACTGTGCCTCGCTCATCCGCTCAGCAGGAAGCTCAGATTTGTCGGCAACACCAAGAAGGCAAAAACCCAGCGTTATGACAAGGGAATCCATTATACTCCTCCATCGATTGTGGATTACTTGGTATGCCGAGTGTTAGAAGAGGCGTTCCATGGTCTCAGCCGCGAGCAAGTAACAAAGCTACGGATTCTTGACCCCTCTTGTGGATGCGGTGCGTTCCTTATAGCAGTTGTTCGCTTTGTAATGAGATGGCTCGAGAGGACGGCCGAGAGTTCTAATGAGTTAGAGGTGAAAGACAAGACAACAGCGGGAAAGGTGCCAAAAGGTGTTTCCCTTCAAACACGCTTTGCTCTGCTGAAATCGATGATATTCGGTATTGACATAGACAGGCTCGCGACCGAATGGACAGTCCGTCTCCTGCTCCTAACCATTTGGGAGTTCTCTGCCCAGGAACCCTCAAGCCGTAACAGCAGACCCTCATTGGCTGTGCCTGACCTGAGCCACAACGTGATATCCGCAGATTTCCTCGACACCAACGTGTTCGGACCCGAGGCCGAATCCACAGGATTCATTCGAGACGTTGATGTTGTAATTGGTGGTCCTCCTTTTGTTCGCCTACAGCAATTATACAAAACGGAGCCAGACAGAATCAAGACTTACAGAGAGCAGTTTGTCTCTACCAAGACGGGGCAATTTGATCTATATATGCCGTTTGTCGAGAAGTCGATAAACATCCTGTCAGACGGCGGAATATTGGGTTTCAGCATATCCAGTACTTTCTTGCGTTCGGACAGTGGTCGAGCACTGCGCAGTTTCATTGCTCGCAAAGCGAGCATACTTGAGATTGTAGAGTTCGAGGACCCCAAGATTTATCCGGATGCGGTCACCCAGATTGCGCTCTTGACCCTTCAAAAGCGTATTGAAGCAACATCCGTAAGACATACATGGATCAAGGGGAAAGGGAACTTGCGGGAAAAACTGAGTTTGCTCCGCTCTGCTACCGCGCGCGAGAACCGTTTGGTGGAAGTGCGCATATTACCTCTGGCAGCATGCCGATCAGAGAATTGGTCATTCACAACGGAGAAAGAGAAGATACTGATATCTCAAATGGAATCATCTGGTGTTCCCTTAGATAATCTGGCAATCACTACCTGTCAGGGGGTGTATACCGGTGCCGATGATATTTTCTTGTTACAGCCAATCTTTTACGAGCCACCTATTGTCGTAACAGAACAACGCCATACGCGCAAAGCGATTGAACTGGAAGCGGAGGCAGTTCGCCCGATTGTGCGAGGAAGGGACATACAAGGATACCATACACCCGAGCCGAGAACCTTGTGTATTTTCCCATATGACGAGAAAGGCGAAATCCTTGACGAAGATTTGTTTTCAAACCGGTTCCCACTTGCGTATTCATACCTGGAATCACATCATTTGCGCCTTGCACAACGGAAACTCAGAAAGCACGCACCGTGGTATGCATTGCGGGGCATGAAAGCAGGGAATAACCCCTCCCAACCAAAGCTTGTTGCCGGTGCCATTGATTCCGGGTGCGGCTTCATGTACGATACTGCAGGCC
>CAYWBA010000371.1:2771-3481 GCA_964455955.1 uncultured Planctomycetota bacterium
CCACAGCAGCACCGTATCCATACACCTTGAGGACGAGAGAATTGATCCGTATTACCTACTTGGCGTCCTAATCAGTCAGGTTTTCTGGGAGTTTATATGCCATCGGACGCCCACTATGGGAAGCGGAAGACATGTTTATAGAATCAACGCGTTACGTAGCTTTCCAGTTGTGCTACCAGAGAGTAAGGTAGAGCATCAACTTGTTCAGGAGATCTCTCAGGTCGCCAGACAACTGATGGAGAGCAACTCCAGCTTAATTCACCAACAGAACATCCAAAATCCGTTGGAGAAAAGTGTTCGTAGGCTCTATCACTTGGAGGAAGTATAGCTCATATCGCTGGCGCAGAAAACCCACAATAGAATTTGGCTCAACAAGTCCCTGTAACTGTGAAGGCACTGTCAATTATTCCTTGCCGATCAATATGTTGAACGCTTCTATCTGTTCGCACCGTTCCTGCATACTGGCAATTGGTCGAAAGGCGTGTTCGGTGATAATAGATTGTCGCACGATGTCCGGCATAGAGAGGATGTAGTCCTGGATTTCCGGGGCCAGTCGTAGGAGCTTCATTACTTGCGTAACTCTGGCGCGGGTGAGATTCTCGCGGCGGGCAATTTCGGCTTGAGAGGAGACCTCGCCCGATTCTAACTGCATGTCCCACTCAAGGGCCTTTTGGAGGAGCAGCTTCACCCGGGGTATCTTTGGTTCCTTC
>CAYWBA010000372.1:0-3468 GCA_964455955.1 uncultured Planctomycetota bacterium
ATGGTGTAGTCTTCAAGGATGTCAAGAGCGGCAACATTTACAAAGTCCCCTTTTCACGCTGAGCGGTGTAGTACCCCTCTCAAGATAGCTCGAAATCAATAAACCTCTTCTCCACGTTCACAGACTGTAACCTCACTCGCACAGGCGTCCCTATTCTGTATGTGGCCCCTGAGCGCCGGCCCCTGAGCATAATCTGGGAGCGGTAATACTCGAACCGGTCATTGCCAAGGCTGCTTACGTGCAGGAGCCCCTCGACAGGCGGCTCTTCAAGCTGCACAAATAAGCCAAACTCCTGAACGCCGCTGATTATCCCTTCAAAAACCTCGCCCTCACGCTCCTGCAGAAACAGGCAGGACCGGAGCTTGACAAACTCCCTTTCGGCTTTTTCAGCCCTTCTCTCACTTTCACTACAATGCTGCGCCACCTGCGGCAGGTAGTCCCGCAGCTCCTCCTTGCGGCGGAACTCCTCAACCTTCAGCGCCTGCATGAGCAACCGGTGCGTGACAAGGTCGCTGTAGCGGCGTATCGGGGATGTAAAATGTGTGTAATACTCGAGCGCAAGCGCGTAGTGGGGCCCGTACTCGGCCGAGTACCTGGCCTGCTTCAGCGAGCGCAGCAGCGCGAAACTGACCGCCTGCTCAATCGGCTTGCCTTCCACCGCGGAAAGAATCTTTTGAAGGTCAATCCGCCCGGGGTCGCGCTTTACGGGCAGGCCGAGCGAGCGCGCAAATTCCGCAAACTCCGCCAAATCATCCGGCTCCGGGTCTTCGTGCGTCCGGAGTATCTGGGGCACTTTCTTCCTTGTTATGAACCGTGCCACCTGCTCGTTGGCCAGCAGCATGAACTCTTCGATAATCGAGTGGGAGATGTCCCGCTTCGCCTTGACTATCTCGCTGACCGAGCCGTCAATGTCCAGTATCACCGCGGCCTCGGGAAGGGACAGCTCGATTGCACCCCGCTCCAGCCGGAGCCTGCGCAGGAGGAGCGCCAGCTCGCGTGCTTCAATAAGCATCTCCACAACAGGCTCGGGCTCCGTTGCGCGGTCCGGGTCTTCGAGAATAGCGCTCGCCCTGCCGTAGGTAAGCCGCAGGTCGCTGTGTATCACGGAGCGTGAAATCTTTGTGGAGGTGACTTTGCCTGTCTCGTCAATATCCATTATTGCACTGACCGCAAGCCTGTCTTCCTTCGGCCGCAGGCAGGTTACTTCTTCAGTCAGCCGCGGGGGGAGCATTGGAATCGCCTTGCCCGGCAGGTAGACCGAGTTGGCGCGTGCAAGGGCTTCCCTGTCTATCTCCGAGCCGGGCCTGACATGTTGTGCGACATCCGCAATGTGGACGCCGAGCCGGAACCCTTCCGCAGAGCGGGCCACGCTTATCGCATCGTCGAAGTCTTTCGCATCTTCCGGGTCAATAGTAACCGTTAGCGTCTCGCGCAGGTCAAGGCGCCTCTGAAGCTCCGCTTCGCTTATCGCGCCGGATATACGTTTCTCCTCAGTTAGGACATCGGCGGGGAACTCTTTCGGCAGTGCGAACTCGATAAACAGCGCAGCTTCCTCAGCCTCGTAAGTCCCGGCCTCGCCGAGTCTCTCGACAATCACACCCTGCGGCCGCGCAGTGCCACGTGGGCCGCGGACAATCCTGAGCGCGACTTTCTCCCCCGGCTCCGCCCCGAGTGAGTCCCGCTTCACGACCCGGACATCCACCGTGTAGCTGCCGCGGACCGCGCTGACAAGCAGGCCGGAGGGCGCTTTATAGACTTTCCCGACGTAAAGCTCTTCGGAGTGTTCGAGGATGTTCACAATCTCCCCGGAAGGCCCCTGAGATGGCCTTCCCCGCCGCCCGCGTTTGAGCCTGACCAAAACCTTGTCGCCGTGCATGGCGCCGTGCAGGTCTCCGGGTGAGATGTATATGTCGTTCGTTTTACCTGAATCCGCCTCAGGTATGACAAAGCCGAACCCCCTGTCATTCATCTGGAGCTTGCCTGAGACAACCGAGGAAGAGGAGGGCAGGGCATACCGCTTCCGGGAGAGTCTCAGCAGGCGGCCCGCCTCAACAAGCTTCTCAAGTACGTCCGTCAGGTCGGGGACATCGCTTATGTCGAGCTTCAGCATGCGTGCGAGCCGCCTCGGTTTGGTTGGCGGGAGCTTCCTCTCTTTGAAAACCCCTAAGACAGTCTCGCCAAGAGCGTTCCTGAGTTTCTTTTCCATACAATCTCCCTAAGGTGAGTTCTCCGCGTCGTTCACCCGGCATTCTATGTCAGGGCGCCGGGAATGTAAAGAAATCCAGCCGATTTCCATAATTATCTCTTTTGCGAGTCTGTAAACTCGTCTGTAAACAGCTTGTGTGGTACGCGAAACCCCTAACTCCTTTGTACGACAGCAGGTTATGAAACGGACATGTCCCAAAATGGTGTGCCTGTTTACAGACTCAGACAGGGGTCTGGGGCTGCTTTGTGTGGGGGGGTTCTCAACTTCTTGCCTGCCTTGGGGTTGCGTCAGATAGCGGCACAGCCCCACCCAACCGTGCAAACCGGCGCCAAAACCCGTCTGTAAATAGAGTTCGTTACATACCAAGGACTTACGGCATCTATTTACAGATTTTTCGGGGGTCTCTGTTACATTTGCGTGGTTCAGCGTGAGTTGGGGATGGACGCAACCCCTTGCTATATATACAGGTTGCGTCGAAACGCAAGGTGTGGGTGAGTGTAACATCTTGTCCTGCAATAAGTTACTACGAATTCAGGCACTTTATAAATCACTTCAAAACGCCTTTTTAACCATGAACACATCAAGAGTTAAAAGTTGAAGGTTGAAAGTTCAAAGACAGTTGAGTGCTTTTCGCACAACTTAATTTCCTTCAACTTTGAACCTTTAACCTTTAACCCTTCTTCCACACTATTATACGTTTTCAAAGCCAAAATGTTAGATGAAATCCGGGAAAAATCCGGAAGGATATTGATGCGGCTTTTAGCCGGCGGGTCTGCTCATTGGGTGATGACGGGACGGAGTGGTGAATGCGGCGAGATAAACGCGGCGAGGTGGCGTAGCCACCCTAACAAAAGCGCCTGCGGCGCCTCGCCGGCTAAAATAGAAGCCTGTTTCCCAACGTGGCAGTTCTTGCAAAACTTTCAATTTGTATGCTTTTGGTTTATAATGGCTGAGGCAACTGGTGGAGTATTAGAGGGTTTTCAGCATGGATGAGCGAACATACAGGAAGATGATGGATGAGTGTCTCGGTGCGGTTGAGAAGTGGCGGGGCGCAACGGGACGGTTCGAGATGGATGACACGCAGCAGGTGCCGGACGAGACTTTGCAAGAAGTTTTCGGCGAGTACTTCGACCGGCTTGTTAAGAGTTATCCATTTGGCAGCCCGTTTTACGCGGGGCAGATGTTGAAGCCGCCGCACCCGGTGGCGACTCTGGCGTACTATGCCGCGATGCATATCAACCCGAACAACCACGCGCTTGACG
>CAYWBA010000373.1:0-3465 GCA_964455955.1 uncultured Planctomycetota bacterium
AGACCGGTTCAGCACCCAGGCCGGGCGACCTTGACCTTAGTCCCCTGGGCGACCTTACCGGGACTGCTGACTCACCGGACGTCGGCGAGTATTCATTTTCGGTGCAACTGACTGATGGCACAGACACCGTGACGAAGATTTTCAAGATCACGGTAGTACCGTAGCAGGACCAACTCAACATACTCTGGGGCGGCGGGTTGTTTGCCGCCCCTTTTATTTTAGTACGGGCAATTTGCAGAAATCTCTTGCACGGCAAGTATTCTTTAACTACAATGCACAAAACGCATTCGGAGGTATGAGACATGACAAGGATGATACCTGTATTCGCCCTGTTGGTTCTAATTGCCGGATGTTCGGCAATCCTGCTTACCGAAGCAGGAGACATGAAATGGCTTGGCAACGAGCGGTACGGCTACCGCCTGATAGTTCCCAGCGAGTGGGAATTAGAAGCAAACTCGAAAGTGAGACCCACTTTTATCAAGTTCAAAGCGCCAAAACACGACGCAGCGATAGTTATCTGGGTTGACGAAGGCGGCGAGGCGCCGGACATGGTTAAATTTGCTGAATTACTTGAAAAAAAAGCAGGAGCAGAGTTCCTCACTACCATTCGGAACTGGCGTGTTGTTTTTAACGACTATACCGGCTACACTGTCAACTTCCACTGGAAAGGCAAAATAGCTTTCGGAAAAATCGCCGCAGGCAAGCCCGGAGTGGAATACCAGGCAACACTTGCCGTGGTCAACCGGCAGCCAAGTCCGATTTATCTTATCTGCTACTCTAAAAAGAGCGAATTCGAGCGACTCAACCACGAGCTCTTCGCAGAGGTTCGCCAAACACTTTCAGTAATGCCGGTGGAAATCACTGTGCGAACCGCACCAAAGATACAGCTCTTCAAGACGCAATGACAGAACTGGACAGCCACCAGAACGGCGATGTCGCAAACTCCAAACGCGAGACAAGAACCCTCGGCATTGACTATGGGCGCAAACGCACGGGAGTTGCAATAAGCGACCCTCTCGGCATAACGGCGCAGCCCCTGCCAACAATAAGCACATCCTCAGCCGATGCGCTTATAGCGGAAATTGCCCGCATCGTGTCAGAAAGGAATGTCAGCCGGGTTGTAGTAGGTCTTCCACTCAGTAAAGACGGCTCACTGGGGACCTCAGGCAAAAAGGTTATGGAGTTTGTCCGCAAGCTGCAACAGGGTCTTCCCTGCACCGTGGTAACAGAAGATGAGCGGCTGACAACTGCAATGGCGGACAAGGCGCTTGCGGCGGTGGGAGAAGGCCCTAAGACGCGCAAAAAGAAAGTTGACCGGGTAGCAGCCCAACTCATACTGCAAACGTACCTCGACAAAACGCCCCGCTCCCGAGGTGGAATATAGTTAAGAAAAAAATGCCCTGCGCTATTGCATTTAGGGTATTCCATAGCTACAATGATGTTAGTAATAAAGGAGTTAAGGTAATCAGTTGTAGTTGGTGAGGGCAGGAGTATTAGCGGAATGAGCAGCGTTGAGCGGAAACACGAGCTTATAGACCAGTTTAAGCTGCACCAGGCAGACACAGGCAGCCCGGAGGTGCAGGTGGCACTGTTGACCGAGCGTATCAATGAAATCACAAGCCACCTGCAGACTCACAAGAAAGACCATGCCTCGCGCAGGGGCCTTCTCGTCCTGGTAAACAGACGGAACAGGTTGCTGAAGTATCTGACCAAGAAGGACTCCGAACGGTACCACTCAGTAATCAAGCGGCTTGGACTTCGCAGGTAACTGGATGAACCTACCCGTAAACTACCCTTACTCGCAATCGCAGTTCTGCAAGCATTTTTTCACCCGTAATGGAGGAGTTGTATTTTGCAACACGAGATTAAGAGAGAGTTTGCCGGGAGAACACTGTCCATCAAGAGCGGCCTCCTTGCAAAGCAGGCTAACGGCGCTGTAACGGTTCGTCTCGGTGACACCATTGTCTTCACCGCGGCAGTCTACGGCCCGCCAAGGCCGGGATTGGATTTTCTGCCCCTTACCGTAGAATACAGGGAGAAAACCTACGCGGCAGGCAAGTTCCCGGGCGGTTTTTTCAAGAGAGAGGGAAGGCCTACAACAAAGGAGATTCTGACCGCGCGCCTTATAGACCGACCCATAAGGCCTATGTTCCCGAAGGGGTTTCAGAATGATATTGCGATAACTTCAATCGTCCTGAGCGCCGATGAGGAAAATGAGTCCGATACACTGGCTTTTATCGGGGCCTCTGCGGCCCTGGTACTCGCGGGCGGACCTTTTAAGACCCCTCTGGGCGCGGTACGCGTGGGCAAGATAGGCACGGAACTTGTCATAAATCCGACCCATACTCAGATTAAGATTTCGGACCTCGACCTCGTGGTGGTAGGCAGCAAGAAAGATATAGCCATGGTCGAAGCAAGCGCCAACGAAGTGCCTGACAGCGTTATCAAAGAGGCGATATTTTACGGGCACAACGCGCTGAAAGACATTATTGAGATGCAGGAAGAACTCCTCTCCGCTGCAGAAACGGGAGAATTCGAAGCTGAGGTCAAGGAAGTTGACACGGAGCTTGAAGCCAAGATACAAGAAAAGTATTACAATCAAATACAGGAGGCGAGCAAAGGCGACAAGATTGCACGCAAGACAAGCCTCGCCGGTGTACGGCAGGCTATTGAACTCGAGCTTAATCCAGAGTCCGACCCCGACCTTTCAGCCAAGATATCTGAAGCATTCACTGCCACCGAGCGTGAAGTAGTTCGTGAAACCATATTCTCAGGCACGCGCATTGATAACCGCGGCTATACCGACATCCGCAATATAGACGCCTCTGTCGGAGTCCTGCCCCGAACGCACGGCAGCGCTGTTTTCACACGCGGTGGAACACAGGCTCTAAGTGTGGTTACGCTTGGGACAGTCCGCGATGCGCAGCTCGTCGAAGGTTTGATTCCCGAGTTTCACCAGAAGTTCATGCTTCATTACAATTTCCCGGCATTCTGTGTTGGCGAGACCTGGCCTGCGCGCGGCCCCAAACGCCGCGAGATTGGCCACGGTTCCCTCGCCGAACGGGCACTGCATCCAGTCCTCCCGCTGCAAGAGGAGTTCCCGTACACAATCAGGGTTGTCAGCGACATAATGGAGTCCGACGGCTCATCGTCAATGGCGACTGTTTGCGGAAGCACGCTCTCACTCATGGATGCAGGGGTCCCCATCCGCAGACCTGTCGCAGGTATAGCAATGGGCCTGTGCACCCAGGACGAGAAGTTCGTGGTTCTTTCCGACATCACCGGCGCTGAAGACCATTACGGCGATATGGACTTCAAGGTCGCAGGCACACAAGAGGGCATAACAGCTTTGCAAATGGATATCAAGGTGCCTGGTATCGGGGAGCAAATCATAGACACGGCACTCAGGCAGGCGCGCGAAGGAATAAATCATATTCTCTCTCAAATGCTCGAAAAGTGCAATCT
>CAYWBA010000374.1:0-3432 GCA_964455955.1 uncultured Planctomycetota bacterium
TATGCAGAGGAAGATTGCTTTATAATCTTTCGAGTACTTGTTCAACCCTCTAACAGATGAGGTGCTGTTCCGTAGATGTAGATGAGGGAAACCGGGCCGGGACAACTGGTTTTTTCAGCGGCTCGGGGGAATGAACATCTGTCAGGCCGTAAGGAGGTAAAAATGAAGCTATGGAACCTGCTGATTCCTATAGTGGTGGCAGTGGTGGCGGCGGGCGGCGTGTTCCTCCTCGCCGGCGAGCAGAACTCGGAACTCGATGCCAAGGTTAAGCTTCTGGAAGGCAACCTTGAGCAAACCCGCCAGGAAGTCGCACACGCCAAGGAGCAGCTTGCGCAGTCCCAGACTGCGGACCTGGGTGCAGAGTTCAACGAGCTATCAGCAGCCCTCTGGGCCAAGATAGAGGACCTCGACCGGCAAGTGGCGACGCTTGAGGCGCAGACGAAGGAGCTGGCCGAGCGGCCCGCTCCCGGCCAGCCCGGGCTTGCACAGAACCCGGACGACCCGGACAGGGGGCCTAATGAACGAAGAACGATGCGCGGGCTCGGCAAGGACATGGGCAACCTTGTCAGGGGTTTTCAGAGCCGCATGACAGACCGCCAGGTAAAGAGATACACCAAGGAGCTGAACCTGACCGAATCCCAGGTGATGGACATGAAGAAAGCCTTATCCGAGCACAGCAAGAAGCTGATGGAGAGCTTCTCAAAACGGATGTCTGACCCGGAAGAAGGCCGGAACCCGGCAGACATCTACAAAGAACTGATGGCGGAGCGGGACGAAGAGCTCAAAAGGGTACTTACGCCCGAGCAGTACGAAAAGTTCAAGGAGCTTGAGAAGAAGCGCGGAGGAATGTTTGACCGAATGGTGGTTCCAGGCAGACGCCCTGGCGGCGGGTCCGGCCGGGAAGGCGAGAAGTAGTGGCTTGCCACTTTTGATAATAGCAGTTGAATGTTCTGTTTTTCACAGGGGTCAGCTTAGAAACAAAGGTGCAATTTCAATAGTAACGGTGTAGTAGCGACCCCGGGAGGGTTTTCAAATGAAAAGGTTACCTGCACTTCTGGTATTGCTCGCAGCCCTGGCGGTGACAGGGCTGGTTCTTGCGCAGGAAGAAACGTCCAAGCCGACTGAGCCTCCGAAAGCGGAGGTTGCCGCGCAAGTGGAGAAGCTTATCAAGCAGCTCGGCTCGGCCGACTTTAGCGAGCGCGAGGCTGCCACAAAGGAGCTGAAGGGAATCGGCAAGCCCGCAGTACCGGCCCTTATGAAGGCGCTCAAGTCCGAGGATGCCGAGGTCCGCTGGCGGGCGGAATCCGTGCTCAAGACGCTTGAGGAAAAAGAGGAGCTCAAACGCTACAAGGCTGACCAGGAAAAAGAGAAGGGCCGCCAGCGCGACGGTATCCGGAGGGGCCAGTTCAGGTCCGAACCGAGCCACAAGCCCCCCGCCGAGCCAGACCTTGACGAAGAGCTTAAAGAAGCTCTCAAGCAATTGCCGAAAGAGCAGCGCAAGTTCGTCGAGGAGATGCTCAAGCGCCTCGAAGAGCTTGACCGCCTGTTTAAGCCCCGCAGCGACCGGCCGGAGCCTGAAAGGGACGGCTTTGGCAATCTCCCCCTGCCCGAGGTGATTCGAAAAGCACTGAAGGAGATGCACAAGCACGCGGAAGAAGCGCAGAAGCAGTTCGAAGACCTGTACCGCCGGCGCGGCGAGAAAAGAGATGGCGAAGGGGAACCAGGAAGCGGAGCGAAAAGCAGCGCAACACTCACCGTTGTCAAGAAGCTTGTCTGGAAGGACGGGAAGCTTGTCGAAGACAAGGAAACAGTCTACGATTCCGACCTGCCCGGCCTTTCCGTTTTTGAAGTAAGCGACATCCTGCGCCACCACCTTTCGCTTGGGCCCAAGGAAGGTATTCTTGTTGACGCAATTGACAAGAAAAGCCCGTTTGCGCAGGCAGGCGTCGAGCAATACGACATCATTGTCGCGGTTGACGGCAAGACAGTACATTCACGCGAAATCCTCATCCGGGCGCTCAACGGCAAGGACAAGGTCTCCCTTGAACTCATAAAGAGGGGCAAGCGAAAGACTCTTGAGGTCAACCTCAGACCCACAGAACAGGCGCCCGAAAAGCAGGCGCCCGAAAAGGACAAGTAAGAAGGCAGCTTTTATCAGCCGCCGCATCGTGTCAACCGGTTAGGCAAAGAAAAAGGGAAGGCCGACAGACATTCAGCCTTCCCTGGCAAATGCGCTCAGTTCTCTACTTCTTCTTTGCCCTTATTCTCCTCTGCCTCGACTCAAGCAGGAAGTTCAGTGCCAGGTTCTGGAGCGCGAAACCATCCTCCTTGGCGTGCTGGCGGGCGAAGTGTGAAATTACGTGAATTACACGCCCCTTGAGTCCGCCACTCGCTTCGCCTTTTCCGTAGGCGTCCGGCCCGCCGAAGGTAAGCGCGACAGTCCCGTGGCCGCCGCCGCTCTGTTGCGCGACCTTCTGCGAGGTCATCAGGATAACCACATTGCGCTTGTCCTTGACCAGAATATACGGGCTTTCGTCATCCACCATCCACTCGTTCTGCTGCTTCTTTATCTGCTCCTTGGCCTTTTTCTTCAGCTTCTTCTTTTCCTCTTCGGCAACTGTGGTGCCGTTTTTCTTCGAGGAGTCTTTGGGCTTCGCATCATCCTTCTTGCCCTTCTTGTCCTTGTCTGCTGTTGGCTTCTTGGGCGTAGCGAAGACGCCGCGAAGCATTGGATGTGTCGTTGCGCCCCGGGCGGGGGCAACATCCACCTTGCCCTCCGGCAGATAGGACCCTGTCCCGACAAGCCGAGGCCAGGCACGCTCCAGAATGTCAGGCATGTTCCAATCTTCCGTGAAGAGGTAACCGCCCGCCTCTACGTAATTCTTCAGCTTCTTTACCGCCGCATCGGTCATTTTGTGGTTGCACGCACGGTGCACCGGGGGGTTTCTCTTTCACACTCAGGGCCATAGCCTGTCTTTCTTCCCCTTCCCCGGTGAGCAGTCAGGGCATATGCAGTGCTGGTGAAACTGGACACAGTTGCAAAACACGCCATCAATGTCCTTGGGTATCTTGTAGCTCGCCTTTGAGAACTCCGGCCTCATTATCACAGTGACTTCCACGTTCATCTTCCGCAGGAAATCCTCGATATGGTCAAAGCAGATAGCGCCACCGGCGCCTTTCCATGGGAGGGGAGGGCCTCAGTAGTCGCCGATTACAAGCGCCTTGAACTTGATGTTCTCGTCGCCGAAAATCTTGTCGCGCCTGTACCGCTCAAGCTCGTCAACCACCGTGCCGGTGCCCATACCCTTTTTGCCGCCCTTGCCCAGGCTGAACCCTTCACGTGCCGCTTCCCACCACTTGGCCCAGTCCTTGGGCTTGTCGCCGCAGTCAGCGCTGGTAAGCATTCGCAGGGCATCGATTATTTCGGCCCTT
>CAYWBA010000375.1:0-3425 GCA_964455955.1 uncultured Planctomycetota bacterium
TAATGCCCCTGCATCATCGCGGGCGTCTTGCCTCCATGGCCGAGGCGGGCTGCATAGCCGTATTGCACGAGGATGTGAATTCAGCGCGTGCGGGAGAGAAGGTCCCTGTCCAGGTTTTGCACTGGCGTACACAGTAGCAGTTCTGGAGACATTGTCATGTCAGGCGGAAGGTTCCTTTTTCTCGGTACCGTAATACTTGTAGTACCGGGGATAGTAATAGTAGTAGTTGCTTCGGGAGGCTTTCAGGTTGTTCAGAATGACGCCTATAACCTTGGCGCCAATGCTTTCTATTTTACCCTTCCCCATCATCACGAGCTTTCTGCTGGTATTGCCAGACCATATCACCTGAATCGCCCCGTCGGACATGGCAGCGAGCACCGCGGCATCGGATACCGCCACTACAGGTGGGGAATCGAAAATTATATAGTCATAGCTCTCCTTTGCCTGTTTCACGAACTCCTTCATCTTATCGCTGTCAAGGAGTTCTGTGGGATTAGGTGGAACAGGCCCGCTCGGCAGGAAAGAAAGGTTCTCAACCTCAGTGCCAGATACAACGTCTTTCAGGCTATTCTGGCCGACCAGATAGTTTGTGAGGCCTTTGGAGTCGTCAGAGCCAAACGTCTTGTGAATCCGCGGCTTGCGAAGGTCTGAGTCCACAAGGAGCACCTTCTTGCCCGCGTTGGCAAAGGTGATTGCAAGGTTGACAGAGGCGGTCGTCTTGCCTTCCTGCGGCCCGGCACTGGTAATAACAAAGGCTCTTGGCTCGTTATTCGCTGAAGTGTATAGCAGGCTGGTCCTGATGCTCCTGAAGGCTTCAGAAACGGAGGACTTGGGCCTGCGCTCGACCATCATGTCCAGGTCGATGATTTTCTTTGCTTCTGAAGCGGCACTTGGAACAAGGCCCAGCACGGGAAGCCTGACATACCTGTCAACATCTTCGTAGCCCTTAATTGAGTCGTCAAGCTGCTCAAAGAGGAATGCAAGCCCCACGCCGCATAGAAGAGAAAGCACAGCCGCAAGTAAGATGTTCTGGAGTTTCTTCGGTCTTACAGGAGCAGTCGGCACCTCAGCACGATCCACGATTTGAATAGTACTCAGGTCAAACTGGCTGGTTGACTGTAGCTCCTTTTGCCTCTGGACAAAGTCGTCGTAAAACTTGCGATTGCTTTCCACCTCCGCCCTGAGAGCGTCGTATTTGCTCATGTTCGCGTCTATAGACTTTGCTATTTGTTCCTGTTGGTCGAGCAAGGCCTGCAACTCCTGCATCTCATGGTTCTTCTCTTCCAGCTCAGTGTTTATAGCCTTGGCAATCTGAGAAGCTTTGGTTCTGATTTTATCCTCTACAATAGCTATCTTGCTTTCCACAGCCTGGACAGGCTTGCTTGCGGCCTTGTACTTTTTCAGAAGCTCCGCTCTTCTGGTCTCCAGTGTGAGCTTTTCCCTCACATATTCCTGTATTGCCAGGTTGTTGACGACTGAGGGCAGGGAAAGTACGTCATCAACAGTTTCCGTCTTTGTAAGGCTCTTGTGCGATGCCTTGACTCTGGCGATTTCCTGTTTCACTTTCGTAAGCTGCGTGCTGATGGAAGAAAGCACCTCGTAGATAATAGATCTTCTTTTCTCAAAGGACAGGGCGGATTTCTCATCCTCAAACTCCTGCAAGGCGGCAAGGCTTTTTGAAAGTCTCTGCTTCAAAACGGGGATCTGCTCGGTAATCTTGTTCTCAGCCTGGTCGGAAATACTCTTCTTTTCCCTCTTCACCGAGGATATGTATTGGTCGGCAATGGTGTCCGCGACCCTCGCTGCCAACCGCGGGTCTTTGCTTTCATAACCCACTTTTACAAGGTAGGTGTCGGGGACAGGTTCTACCATTATGTTTTTGGAAAACTCCCCTACCGGGTCCACCGTTTCTGCATACTCCTCCATCTTTGCCAACGCAAGTTTTTCAAAGACCTTCTCGCAGATACCTCTGCTTCTTATGAGCTTGTTCTGTGTTTCGAAAAACTTGCCTGCGGTGGACTCGACACGAAACACACCCTCTATCGGCACTACGGTGGGTTCTTTTTTCTCAATTCGAAGCAGTGCGGTCGCCCGGTATATCGGGGTCATTTTGTAAGAGGCAATCACAGCGCCCGTGACGCTGAGTACGAAGATTGCAATCAGCAGCCAGATACGCTTCAGAATAATCCTGAAGTATTCTCTCAAGCCGTGCTCGTAATCTTCCGCATGTTCCATTTTATACATTCCCTTGACATATAATCAGTGACAATTTCAGGCCGAACTTATAAAGGCTAACTCACTCCTATCGTCAAGTCAACACCAAATTTCCCATAATTGCGTTTCACCAAAACCACCGAACGAAAGAGTAATCACAAACCCTTGACAACCCGCCCGGTCTGGTGCATACTCGCAAATAACTGTCAGATTCCCATCCCGCTTCGGAGGCGATAAACCGTGGCTTGCCCTGACAAGATTCCCGAACTCGTCAAGAAATTCGACGACAATCGCGAAGCCTACACCTCAGGTCACTACAAGGAAGCCGAGCTTCGAAACGAGTTCATCAACCCGTTCTTCATCACTCTTGGCTGGGATGTGTATAACGAGTTTGGCGCTGGCGAACTTTACAAGGATGTCGTGCACGAAGACGCTATCAAGGTGGGTGGTGCCACCAAAGCCCCTGACTACTCCTTCCGCATAGGAGGAGCCCGAAAGTTCTTTGTCGAAACAAAAAAGCCTTCAGTAAAACTGAAAGATGACCCCAGCCCGGCATTCCAACTGCGCCGATACGCATGGTCAGCCAAACTGCCGTTAAGTATCCTGACCGACTTCGAGGAGTTTGCAGTCTACGATTGCCGAATCAAGCCCCACCAGAACGACAAAGCTTCCACCGGGCGCATTATGTATCTCACTTACAAACAATACGCTGAGCGCTGGGACGAAATCGCCTCAATCTTCTCCAAAGACGCGGTGATAAAAGGCTTTTTTGACAAATACGTACTATCCGCCAAACGCAAAAGAGGCACGGCAGAGGTTGATGACGCATTCCTGAAAGAAATCGAGCGATGGCGGGAAATACTTGCAAAAAACATCGCCCTGCGAAACACACTTACACGCAGGGAAATCAACTTTGCCGTTCAACGCACGATTGACAGAATCATTTTCCTTCGCATCTGCGAGGGCCGCGGGATTGAAGATTACAACCGCCTCCAGGGATTGCTCGGCGGCGACCGGGTCTATCCCCGGCTTGTCGAGTATTTCTACAGGGCGGACGAACGCTACAATTCCGGCCTTTTCCACTTCCGCAGCGAGAGGGGCCGCGCCGGTCAGATGGACGAACTCACTCCCGGTCTTGAAATTGACGACAAAGCACTCAAGGAAATTATCAGGAACCTCTACTACCCCGAAAGCCCCTACGAGTTATCCGT
>CAYWBA010000376.1:0-3411 GCA_964455955.1 uncultured Planctomycetota bacterium
TGCTGCAGGACGGGCTCATCGCTGTTTCCCCTTAAAGGAGTACATTCTGATAATAGCAGGACTGTTGAAGCAACAAGAAGAACTACAAAGACTAACTGGCAGGCATTCAGCATGCTACTGCCATTTTTTGGCGAATTGTTGCATCTGTTCTCACGGTTTGTTCTGTCCATCTGCTTCCTTTTCTTTTTTCTTGAACAGGTCTTCTCCCGTGTATATTGACTCGCCGCCGTCTTCTGGCACCGAGACTATGGGGTTTGTTGCACGTTTCAGAAACAGAAGGGCAAAACAAGTATCGCAAAGACGGAAAGCACTTCCTTTTGCCGCGGAGGTTTTTTTCTCCTCCCAGTATCCCTGAGGTTCTTGCTGGTCAAGCAGGAAACGAGCGCCTTTCGCATACCAGTTATGCTCGCCAAAGCTTCTAACAAGTGCGAGCACACCTGCGCGTTCGAGGCCATAGAGATAGTAGTAAAGAGTATTATTCGTTTCGACCCTTCTCCGGGCCTCATAGGGGTTATGGTCAACGGTAAAATACTTGGCGACCCAGGCTGCGCCATCTCTTATTGACTGATTTACCTGTTCTGCGTACTCTTTCGTCCAGTGTTTACTGCCATGGAGTCCTGCTTTGCAGATAATAAGGCATGCCATCCCTGCGGCCGTCATACTGCCGGTAATGGGGGTAGTCTTTAGCCGCCCTTCCTTTGCGTCTTCCCATACATTGTACTGCCAGCCGCGGGGGTACATCCTGAACTTCTTCTCCTCGATTCCGAAACGACGATAGGGGTCTTCTTCGACAAGCTCTGTTGTCGGCCCCCTTTTCGCCTGCTCTTTTTTGGGAGAGTTTTTGGCTTTGGCGAGGTTTGTAAGGCGCCTGTAATAGTCTTTCTCCAGTTCGCGCAGTTGCTCGATGCTGAAATCAGCGGCAGGTACCCTGAATGGAGGTGTGAACTCTTCTTTGGCCTTGCCCTGATATTCTACGAAATAATCTGAGGCTTTTTTGAACACGATGCCTGGCACCTTAATCTTCATTCGCAAAGCGGTGTTGAGACCAAGAAGGGCATATTGTGTGCAGGAGACATCTTCGCCGCTATAAGGATAGCGCCATATGTTCTTCTGCTGGTGGCTTATCAGCCACTTGGTGGCGTAGCGAAGCCACTTACGTGCTTTGGATGACATTCGCCTTCTCGTTATTTCTGAGAGCGGAGTTTTGGAGTTTTTACCTGGCTCGGCAGGTTCATAGCGTGCCTCAAGCGCCATCATCAAGATTGTAACTTCGTAGGTTCTTTCAAGCGGCAGGTCCGTTATGTACGCAAACCCCTTCTTGATTGCGGGATGTTTCCTGTCTACGCCGCTTTTCAGCAGCGCTAGCAAACATAGCGCTGTCATACCCATAGGATAACTGCGACTAAGCTTGCCTTTGAATGAGCCGTCGTCATTCCGCTGCCGAAGCAGCCATTTGGTACCTTTCTTAATCGCTTCATCTATCTCTTGTTTCGAGGGAGGCTTGTCTATGTCTTGCTGGGCTTTATTCGGGCCGCCAGGCGGTGATTGCTGCAGCACGGGCTCATCGTTGTCTCCCCTCAAGGGAGTACATTCCGATAATAGCAGAACTGTTGAAACAACAAGAAGAACTACAAAGGCTAACTGGCAGGCCTTTCGCATACTGCCACACCCCTTTTTCGATAAATTGTTGTGGCTGTTCTCATGGTTTGCTCTGTTCATCCGTTTTCTTTTCCTTTTTCTTAAACAGGTCTTCTCCTGTATATGGCGATCCACTTCCGCCCCTCGGCCCCCCTGGAGCGGATGGAACAGAGATGATGGGATTTGTTGCGCGCTTCAAAAACAGCAGAGCGAAGCAAGTGTTAGCCGGACTTACCGTCCTGGTTCCGCAAGCCCAGGAACCGTCATCGTTCTGCTCCTTGAGCAGGAATCGTGCGCCCTCTGCGTACCAGTGGTGAGCACCAAAGAGCTTGACAAGTGCAAGCACACCTGCACGCTCGAGCCCGTAAAGGTAGTAGTAGTGGAAAGTCCTTAGACTTGTTGGACTGGCAGGCTGGACTTGATGTGGATTGTGCTCGACAGCGAAATACTTGGCAATCCAGGCTGCGCCATCTCTTATTGCCTGGTTTATCTGTTGTGCATACCCACTCGTCCAGTACGCACTGCCGTAAAGCCCCAGCTTGCATATAATCAAACAGGCGACACCTGCTGTAGTCATACTGCCAGTAATGCCGTTTTCCCTTGCTCGTGCTCTTCCTCTGTAGTCCCAGCCGCGTGGGAACATCTTGAACTTTTCTTCCTCGATTCCAAAACGGCGATAGGGGTCTTCTTCGACAAGCTCTGTCGTCGGGCCCTTTTTCGCCTGCTTACCGGTGGGCTTTTTGATCTTGGGAGTCTCTGCAATGCGTTTGTAACACTCTTTCTCTATCTCGCGCAGTTGCTCGATGCCGAGATCAGCGGCAGGTACCCTGAAGGGAGGCTTGAACTCTTCCTTGGCCGAACCCTGATTTCTGAGAAAGTAGTCAGCGGCTTTTTTGAATACAATAGCTGGCACCTCGACTTTCAGCCTCATGGCAGCATTCAAACCGAGAAGCGCATACTGCGTGTTGGACGCATCTTCGCCGCCAGTGGGGTAGCGCCATGCGTTCTGATGCTGGTTGTTTATTAGCCATTCAATGGCATCCGTAACCCATTTGCGCTTATCAGGCTCAATTTCCTTCGGGCTCGGGGGAGTTCCAGAATCCTTACGGAGTTTCTTCATCTCCGCTTCTGAGGGTTCTGAATACGCTTCAAGTGCCATTATCATTACTGAGACGCTGTAGGTCTTCCTAAGCGGCAGTTCCATCGCGTACTTGAGCCCCTTCTTAATTACGGGATGTTTTCTTTTCACCCCGCTTTTCAGCAGTGCCAGCAAGCACAGTGCCGTGTTACCCATAGGATAATTGACACCATACCCGCCTTTGAATGAGCCGTCGTCGTTCTGCTGTTTGAGCAGCCAGTTGGTACCTTTTTTGATCGCCCTGTTTATCTTTTTTTGTGAAGGGGGCTTTATATCTTTGTCGCGAGCCTTCTTCAGCTTATCAGTTGGAGACTGCTGCAATACAGGCGATGCATGTCCCGGCAGCAGACAAAGTAAGGTCTGTCCGCCATAGACTGCGTTGTCGCCATCACTCGGACAGGTCCCTTCCGATAGTACCAGAGTTGTGAGAACAGCAAGAAGGACTACGAAAACCAGATGCCAGGCGTTCCGCATGTCACCTCTCCTTTGGGTTTGGGGTATTCCTATACATTGCCCGTCTCCAGCACTTCTTAGCCTACTTGATTTCAATGGTTTTTGTAGCGGGGTTGTTCGCCGGGTCGGTGGCTCTGATTTCGAACGAGCTCTTGCCGGTTGTATCTACAACCTCGGTAAAC
>CAYWBA010000377.1:0-3407 GCA_964455955.1 uncultured Planctomycetota bacterium
GTTCAAGTCTGCCAAAGAAAAAGCTCCGGTGCCCGAGTACGACCCGAAGTGCCCCTTCTGCCCGGGAGCCGAGGACAAGACTCCGCCCGAGACCTTTCGGGTGGAAAAGGATGGCAAGTGGCTTGTGAGGTCGTTCCCAAACAAGTTTGCCGCGCTTGTACCTGAGGGCGAGACCGACAACCAGTTTCTCGGCGTGCGCAGGTTTATGAGAGGTGTCGGCTTTCACGAGGTTATCTGTGAAACTCCTCTCCACAACCAGCAGATGGCGAAACTGAGCGAGGGTCACCTCACGAAAGTCATAGAAGCGTACCGTGCCCGCTACAACGACATAGCCAAAGACCCGCGCATTGAGCAGATAATAATATTCAAGAACCACGGTGCCGGGGCTGGCACATCGCTTACACACCCGCACTCGCAGGTGATAGCACTACCCGTTGTTCCCGCGTACATCAGGCACCGCATGGAAGAGGCGATGAGATACTTCGACGACCACGGCGTCTGCGTTATGTGCGAGAATATGGCCATGGAGCTTGAAGACAGGGTCCGCATAGTTGACGATACGGAACACTTTGTAAGCTTCATACCGTATGCCAGCTACTCCCCGTTCCACGCGTGGATAGTCCCGAAGAGGCACGCCGATTGTTTTGGCAAAATACAGGATGAAGAGGTCGAAGACCTGGCGCACTGCCTGGGCCTTATGCTGCGCAGGCTTGACCGCGGGCTTGACAACCCCGACTTCAACCTTGTGATAAATGCCACGCCGCTTGACAGCGGCACGAGGTATTACCATTGGTACATGGCGGTTGTACCCCGCGTGACAAAGACGGCCGGCTTCGAGCTTGGAAGCGGCATGTTCATAAATACATCCCTGCCCGAAGAAAACGCCGAGTACCTGAGAAACATTGAGGTGGGTTGAAGCGATGCTCGATTTCGTCGTAGGAATAGCCGCGCGTGCAGGCTCCCTGCTTCTGAGCCGCTTCGAGAAGCTGGGCATCTCGGATATTTCCTTTAAGGGCAAGCGCAACCTCGTGACCTCGGCGGACAGGGAATCCGAGGAATTTATAGTCGGCGCAATCCGGGGGGCCTTCCCGGACCACTCGATACTTGCGGAGGAGCAGACCCGCCAGAAGAGGAGCTCCGCCTACGAGTGGATTATAGACCCGCTTGACGGCACTGTGAACTACGCGCACGGGCACCCGTTTTTCTGCGTCTCAATCGCGCTTGCCGAGGAGGGCGAGATTATCCTCGGTGTTGTGCATGTGCCTGTTCTTGGTGAGACCTACCACGCCGAGGCGGGCAAGGGGGCGCACCTGGGGTCGCGAAGGCTTTCTGTATCAAGCTCGTCGGACTTGATTAACTCGCTTCTTGCAACAGGCTTTGCATACGTGAGGGAAGAGACGGCTGCCAACAACCTGGGGAACTTCAACCGGCTGAACCTGAAGGCCCGCGGCGTCAGACGCTATGGCTCCGCCGCGATTGACCTTGCCTACGTGGCGGCGGGCAAGCTCGACGGCTTCTGGGAGCTGTATCTTGCACCCTGGGATGTCGCGGCAGGCAGCCTGCTTGTAACAGAGGCAGGCGGGAAGGTCGCTGACCTCTCCGGCGGCAAAGACTACATTTACGGCCAGAATATTATTGCCTCAAATGGCAAAATCCATAACCTTATAATGGAAGACCTTGACCCTTTCGAAAAGACCGATCGCACAACCGGCCAGGGTTAAAGACCCTGAGCCTAATCAAAAGGGAGGAGCTATTTTGACGCTTAGAGCATTTGCCGCTGTTGCAGTACTTGCAATCCTCTGTGCGGCCGCCGGGTGCGTTACTCCTGTGGCGGGCGCGCCGGACTTCGGCGGGCGTACAGGCCTGCACCAGCTTGGAATTGCCAAAGCCGCCAAGGAAGCGCTCAAGCGGCCCAAGTTCGAAGCTCTCAGAGGAATGAAAGTTGCCCTCGACATCGCCTGCATCAGCCGCGGACCTTGCAAAAACGGCGTTTCCGAGGACGAGCACTTTCTCAAGAACGTTATCACCGAGTCCCTGGTCGAGAACGGCGTGGTGGTAGTTGAAAAGCAGGAGGCGAAAGCTGTGCTTCGAGGCATCTGCGAAGCGATAGGAACGGATACTGTCACAAGAGTGTTCCCACATATGTATCTGCCGCTTGCCTACCGCATAAGCAACACCGCCCGCGTGAAAATCCATCTTTACGCATACGATGTGCAGGACAGCCAGCCGATTGCGGTTGACGATTGCGAAGGCACATATTCCTGGGGCGAATGGTCAGTGCTCGGCCTGGGCCCGTTCCGGTAGCGCCGGCCGGCTCTAACCTGGACGGCAGCTCATCCGTTACTCACAAACGGGCATACTGCAATACAGCTTGAGCAGTCGCCCCCGTTTTCTATCCAGAAAGAATAACACCTGTCCACGTTCACCGCCCACCGCTCGATACCCGTGTTGTTCGAGGGACATGCCACGTTGAAGGAGGGCTCTGTCTGTGCGCTTATTGCATCCACCTCGCACACCTCAACGCACTTCCTACATTTCCTGCAAAACTCTCTAACCCCGAATTCCACCGGCTTGTCCGTCTCAAGCGGAAGGTCTGTAATCACCTTGCAGAGCCGCACGCACGGCCCGAGCTCCGGCGTAATCAGCAGCCCGTTTCTTCCCAGTTCGCCGAGTCCCGCATCAATCGCCAGCGGTATGCTCAGCGCAGTGTCGTTGCCTGCGGGAACAGCGTTGTATCCCATATTCCTGATAAACTCGGCCAGGCAGGCTATGACGAATGCCATGCGCGAATAACCCAGTGCACTTTCAGCGCAGGCAGCCCATTTCGGTGAAGTCCTGATAGTTCCCGGGTCCATCCCTATCGCCATGACAATCGCGCGGGTCATCCTTTCGGGTATTTCGACAGGCTCGCCGTCAAGGTCGCGCGAATAAACCCAGCGCCGGTCGAGCGGGCATATTCCCACAAGCGATGCGCCGTAACGTTTTGCCGCCTCCTTGATGACTCTGCTCATTTCCGATGGCTCGACCTCGGGTTTTTTGGCAATCGCAGGCTCGGCCATCACGGAGTTGGGCCCGGTCAGCTTCACCCGCGAAAACGCGCCCGAAAAGTAGTTATAGACAGTCCATGCGCCCAGGGCTTTCGCAAATTCCTCCCTGGTGCAGCCTTCCCGGCCCTCGCTTATGATTTTCGGCACATTCTCGTACATACTCTTACCATAGTAAGGCGCACCTTCGTCGTGGACAATCCGCCCGAAGACTGTTCTTCTCTGGTCAAACCGTCTATAAGCTTCAGTATCTATCACGTATGCCGGCCTTTCATCTCTTTTCGGGCTCAACGTTCTTGCCTTCCTGAAGGGTGGAGTTGGGTCGTGTAAATCTCGCGGAGCTTTTCGAAGAAGGCGGGGTAG
>CAYWBA010000378.1:0-3391 GCA_964455955.1 uncultured Planctomycetota bacterium
AGCCACGCTGAACCACGCAAATGTAACCCGACCCCCCGCGAAATCTGTAAACAGGCGCGCCTGTTTTGAATTGCCTGCTATTGTAAGTCCCTATGATAAAAGCATGTTACGACGCGTTGGCCCCGCACAAGCTATTTACAGACGTATTTACAGACGCAGACAGCGGGATGCAGGGGCCAGGGAGACAAAAAACAGACCCCAATTGACACAGCGCAGTGCTGTTCCTATAATGTCCGACTTCGATTCGGGAGATGAGATGGCCATGGAACTGAATGTTTACGCTAAAGAGGTCGAGTTATCTGTGCCTGTCGAGGCGGCGTTTCGGAATGTCGCAGGCGAGCCTGGCGTATCAATGCTGCTCTCCCGCGGCGGGGTCAGCGATACCTCGCGCTACTCGTTCCTCTGCGCCGGCCCGTTTCTGACCCTGACCGCCACAAACCGCAAGGTAACAGTTGCGGAACACGGCGAGAAGCGCGAGATGGAAGCAGACCCGTTTGAAACACTTAACTCACTGCTCGGACGCTATCATGCAGTGCCGCCGCGCCACATAGTTGTCTCAGGTGAAGTACCGCCATTCCTCTGCGGCGCTGTCGGCTACTTCGGCTACGACCTGAGAACGCTTATTGAGCGCCTGCCCTCCACCGGTGAAAATGACGTAGGCACGCCCGATATGCACTTTGCATTCTACAACGCGGCGCTTGTCGAGGACATACACGCCGGAAAACTGTTTATCCTCGGCATTGACCCCGAGGGCAACAAGCTTTCGCAGGCCGAGGCGAATGCGCATCACCTGTTTGAGAAGCTCAGCGCACCGCCTCCACCTGAGGGCAGCTTCAGTGCGGAGGAGCTTGAGTCGAACTTCGCCCATGCAGACTACATCAAGGCGGTCGAGCGTATTAAGGAGTACATCCTGGCCGGGGATGTTTACCAGGTGAACATGTCGCAGCGCTTCAGCGCGCCGGTTGAAGGTGACACCTACGCCCTGTTCGAGCACCTGAGCAGGATTAACCCGGAGCCGTTCTCAGCATACCTGAACTGCGGCGGTTTTGAGGTTTTATCCTCCTCGCCCGAGCGGTTCTTGAGGGTTTTCGGCCGCATGATTGAGACGCGCCCGATAAAAGGCACGCGCCCGAGGGGTGAGACCATGGCCGAAGACAAGGCGCTGCGCAGAGAGCTGCTCCAAAGCGAGAAAGACTCCGCCGAAATATCAATGATAGTGGATTTGGAGCGGAACGACCTTGGCCGCTCGTGCGAGTTCGGCTCTGTCCTGGTTGACAAGCACAGGCGGCTGGAAGCGCACCCGGCAGTCTTCCACCTTGTCTCGATAGTCCGGGGCCGCTTAAGGCCTGAAGTCACTTCCGTGGAGGCGCTGCGGCGGGCCTTCCCCGGCGGGTCAATAACAGGCGCGCCAAAGATTCGCGCCATGGAGATTATTGATGAGCTTGAACCACACTCAAGAGGAATCTACACAGGTGCAATCGGATGCCTCGGGTACGGGGGCTACATGGATACAAATATTGTAATAAGGACTATGGTCGTTAGGGGCGGGCGCGTATATTTCAACGTGGGCGGCGGGATTGTCGCCGATTCCGGCCCCGGGGCTGAATACGACGAAACACTGGACAAGGCCAGAGGAATTATGACATCTCTTCGCGGCCGCCAGAGGGCAAAATGATGGATATATACATAGATGGCGAGTTTGCTGCTGAAAGCGAGGCCCGGATTTCAGTCCTGGATGGCGCGGTCCAGATTGGCGACGGCATCTTCGAAACCATCCGCGGCCACCTCGGCCGGCCCGCCTTCCTTGAGCAGCACCTGGAGAGAATGCGCTCAAGTGCGCAGTTTTTACAAATCCCGTTTGCCCATACAGGCGAGGAACTGCGCGCCATCCTGGCCGAGCTTTGCAGCCGCAACAAGGCGCCGGAAGCGAGAAGCCGCCTGATTCTGACAAGAGGCACACTTGGCGGAAAGCCGTCTTTTATCACAACAGCCGAGCCCTACACCCCGCACCCACCTGAGAAGTACGCCGAAGGCTACGTGGTCGCCACCTCAAGCATGACTCACTTCTCCAAAGGCATTCTCACAGGCCACAAGAGCCTGAACTACCTTGCCTTCTCACTTGCGCACAAGGAGGCGAAACGCGGCGGCGCTGACGAAGGCCTGCTTCTCAACGAGATGGGCAACGTGGCTGAATGCACTTCCGCCAACATCTTCTGCGTGAAGGATGGGAAACTCCTGACCCCCGACCTCGAGTCCGGTATCCTGCCCGGTGTGGTGCGAAACGTTGTCCTCAGACTCGCCACAGACGCGAGCATCCCGGTCCAGGAGAAGCCTCTGCCGCTTGAAGAATTGCTCCAATCCCGGGAGGTCTTTATCACAAGCAGCCTGCGCGGGATTATGCCTGTTGCGCGAATAGACAACAAAGTATTCGGCAAGGAGCGGCTTGTTATCGAGAAGCTGAGCCGCCTTTATCGCAAGGAGCTTGACCGTGCCTGTGGCTATTGAAGTTTCTTTGACAGTCACGCTATCTGGAGAAGAGGACGAATATGTCGTAGAAGGCGTGGGTGTAGACAGCTATGGCGAAGGAGCGGAACTTGAAGAGCAGCGCGAAAATCAGCCCTGCAAGGAAGCGGTAGACAAGGCCGTACTGCTCAATAGGAGTACCGATATAGTGCGCGAGAGAGAACAGGAACGAGGAGATAACCATCGCTGCGAAAAAAGCTGTGGCTTTGTGGACCTTCACCCACTTTACAAACACGTAGGCAAAAAGAGAAATCAGGCCGAGCCTGAAAAACAGCTCCTCATAGACCCCGGCGCCGAGCGATATGGTGACTTTTGTAAGCCAGCCGCCGGGCTCTTCAACAGGGCCGGCCATGGGAAAGGTGTGACGCATTATAAGCACTATCACGACCCCGAGCAGTATTGCATACACCATGCTTTCCAGAACCATTGGCAGGAAGAAGTCAGGGTTAAACCTGTGTTTCTTGCGAAGCTGCCAGGCGCCGAGGAGCATGACAATCACGAGTACAAGGTTAAAGACGAGCAAGCCCCAGATACCGGTGTAGCTCAGGAGGATAATACTGACAAAGTCAACGCCGTTGAGCGCCTGCTTGAACCCGACAAGCAGGAGCCCGACCTGGTAGAGGATAAGAAGGGGCAATACAAGAACAAGGCTGTTAAGCAGGCTGTGGGACTGGCTGAAGTAAAGCTTTATCTGGTTGGGCTTCTTCTGAGGCATAGGCATCCCTTGGTTTCGGAAGCTGTTATAAGCCAGAGGCGGCGGGCAGTCAAGCGAAAGTTGCGCCGGTTCATTGCCAGCCTTCCTTCGCGCATCGGGTTGGAAGGGTTACGGGCAGGTTCGGAAGGTATGTATAAGCACCTCCTTTTTTCG
>CAYWBA010000379.1:0-3390 GCA_964455955.1 uncultured Planctomycetota bacterium
TGTCCCTTTAAGAGTGACTTTCCTTCAACTATCTGAGCCGTGAGTTTTTTCACCTTCTCGCGTGCCTGGCTGTTGGCTTGCGCAAGTCCGGCTATGTCATCTTTGAGCGACTCGATGTCCAGAAGCAGCCCCTCGCGCTGGGCATTCAGCCTCTCGGCCGCCCGCATCGCGTGCAGCTTCTCCTCTGTGAAATCCTCAGTTTCACGCAGAAGCTGCGCCTCGATCCCGGCAATCGCAGCCTTGATTTTGTCTTCCGGAGAGTCACCCGGCTCCTGGGCCAAAACGTGGCTGCTCGCCAGCAGGACTGCAATCAGCAGGGCGGGGAGTGCTGTTCTTCTCATTCACCACCCCCCGTACCCGAAATGTCAAGCGGCATCTCGACAATCTCGGGTGCCCGCCTGCCGCCCGCAATCTCGAACGCGCGCCGCACCTGCGAAACCTCGCTTCTGCCGCTCAGTCGCAGCCACCTGTGCCCCTTGGGCGAGCCGGCCAGCACGGCCGCGGTCCTCACATCATCCGAGAGGAAAACAGCACCGACCGCGCCGAGCCGCAGTATCCTGCCTTCAAACACAACCTTCTTTCCAAGCGTGATAGTGCCGGCACTCAGCTCTATCTCGCCCGCGCGTCGGTACTCCTGCACATACAACTGCCACAGCAGCTTGAGCGCGTCCGCCGGCCTTTCAGCTTCGCCAAGAAGCTCCGCAACTCTCTCGCAGCGTCTCTGCTTCCCGAAAGGCATGCCGCCCTCAATATGCGCAAGCAGCGCATCGCTCCCCTCCACAATCACCTTCTCGATGCTCGCACGCTCTTTCCTCAAGGACCCGGCTTCGGCTGACAGCTCTTCGCCTTCTTCCTTTAGTCTTTGCCCTTCCTCCTCGAGGGTTTCCCGGCGGCCTTTCAGCCCGCTCTTGCGCCGCTTGAGCGCTTCGATTTCCTCAAGCATAAGCTCGTTGCGGCTCGCATACACCCTGCGCTCGCGCTCGTGCTGCTCGCGCTGGTGCCGCAGCTTCGCGCTCAGCTCCTTGAGCTTCGCCGCCAGCTCGCCCGCCTTATCCTGCGAATAAGCGGAAGTCGTGATGGCGAAAGCAATCACAACGGCCAGAGCAAGAGACGCAACTGTTAGTAAAACCCTGATTTTCGTGTTTGCAGAAACCATTTTCCCCGCTTTGAGTCGGACTTACCTCACGAACCCGCAATTTAGCATCCAACTCGCCGCCTGTCAACGCTTTTATGCAGCCCGCAGGTGTCCATGGCCAACATGTAAACGGGACAGAATTCTCTCAGAGCGGATTGGATAGCGTTAGAACTGAATCTACGGCGATTCCTGGGGTCCTTCAACTCCACGTCAACGCATCTGAATTTAGATTAATTGCGCTTGTGGCAAATGCCGGATAGAAACCGTTCGCCAAGACTTGTTGGGGTCAACGCGGGGATTCTGCGCCACTCCCGGTAGTCTACTGGTCCAGTTCCCGCCAGGAGCTCGATTGGTAGTCCGTGGAAGCGCTGCCTCCCACAAATCTAAGAGCCTCATCATAGTGCAGGTTTACGGAACCAGTGGTCGTGACTGATTCACCTACCGCGGAGCCAAAAAAGTCAGCAGACGATAGTTGTATCAGCGCGTTTGGCGCGTAGACTGCGCCGTGGAAAGCTGATGACCCTGAGAACTTTACTTTATCGGTAGTAGCGCTGTAAAACAGGAACTGGGCTGGCGTTTTGTCTACGTTCACAACGCCATTGCCGCCAAAAGTGACCAGGCCCGACCCGTGGTGCATTACCGCCTTCACACCGGCAGGGATTCGAATTTCTGCACTGCCCGTCATATTAATTTTGCCGTCTATGTAGATGGTAACTTCGTCTCCTGGGTTTTCTCCCAGGGTTAGTATCTCGCTTGCGGCCATATTGATCTCGGAGTACCTGTACGTACCCGAGGATAGAAACGTCGTGCTGTTGAGCAGCCCAAGCGAACTGCCTACAGGAGTGTAGGTGTATGGGTCTAATGGGATTGTTGCAGAAGCGGGGGCCGTGGAGCCCGAGACGTAGCCATTGTTGCTAATAGTAGTTGACCCATCGGGCCCCGGAGTTGCATCTCCGTAGACTTCCGCACTTCCACTAACGGTGATATCGCCGTTTGACCCTACACTACCATCGCCGTTTGCATAGGTTGTGCCAGTATTCGGGTCTACGTTTGTCGCCTGTGATTCATAAGACCCGGCGCCGGAATTGTAGCTGTCTAAGAGCGTAACCCCGCTCACATCGAGACTTGTTCCGCCAAAGGCCGCCTTGGTAAACGGGCTGTCAGTCTGGAAGGCAATCACTACCTCGATTCTTCTTGTTTCGTCTTTGTAATTTCCGACCGATGTTAGGGTCCAAGTGTCGTTTCCATCATCAACAGCGGAAACTGAATAATCTCCATCCGCAAAGTTGTCTGATACATCTCCGAGGCCATCACTATCGTAGTCTATCCCCCGGCCTTCATCCGCACCTATTTCCGCTATGCTGGCGCTGATACCCGCCTCAGCTATGTAGAGTACCACCAATTTGTTGTGGCTCATAGTGGCTTCTCTGTTGCGGTACAGTGTAATCGAAAGGAGGGCAGCGCTTGAGCCTGATAGGGCGATTACTGCAACAAGCGCGACAATAAACGCGCTCCCCTTTTCCCCCTGTCTGGGTTCTGACATGGCTCAACACCCCCCGCTATCATACTAACCCTTGCAATATCCATGCCACTTTGGCCCCTGAACATTACCGCGCTCCTAACCTGTTGCCAAGATAGAAGTTAGAGAAATGCGGCTTTTTTGCCCTGGCCAAGAGGTTTGGGACATTCTTGTCACAGCGGAAAGCAGGCGCTGTTCTAAGTCAAATCACAATCATTGGTTACGCCTGTGCGCCGCAGATGCCCCGGTGGGGCTTTCTTGGGACAGCACCTCAGAGATGCAACGAGCAGAGCAGATTGGATTTGAACCGGTGACGCGTTCGAATGCAAGAAGAAGGGGACGTTTCGCCGGGTCGCCTGCGACCCGGATAGGTTTAACAATTATCCCCACCGATAAACGGTGGGGCTTTGGAATATGCCCGCGCCCTGAAGGACGCGGCTTGCTTGCATTAGACGCCGATGGTACGCTGAAGCCCACACTTTGCAGTACATTACGCAAACCACACAAATATAAACACCGCCGATGTTAATCCTCCTGCCCGCATCGGCTGCAATACCTTGCCCGGTACACCTTCCAGCGCATCGCTGAACAGACGACAAATTTTGTCATACATCGCCAACACCAAAAAGATGTGCCAAATTGAAAAATTTTTTGCCCCGTAACATCGTTCCGTCAAATCTCTTGCGTAAACGGGCCGAAATCGCAAAAACTTGTGTGGCCTAAAAAGGGCATTCTG
>CAYWBA010000380.1:0-3371 GCA_964455955.1 uncultured Planctomycetota bacterium
AAGGTCTTGCAGCTTGAAGAAGAGCTTGAGCACCGTGCCTGAGGGTGCCGCCTCTTCTTCCTCCACAAGCGCCTTGAAGTCCCTGCGGAACCGCTTTTCTTTTTCAATTTCGGCCTTCAGCTTACTGATATCCTTCTCGCTTACTTCAAGATTGGTCTTTGCAATGCCGAGGTCTGAGGAAAGGCTGACAGCTTCATTGCTTTTTGCATCCAGCCTTTCTTTTGTAGTCTTGAGGCTTTCCTCCAGCCTCTTGTTCTCCTGGACAAGCGCCTCATCCGGGTCTTGTCTTTGCTCAAGCTTGTTTTGCAGAGCCTTGATATCTGTCTCGGCCAGGGCAACTTTTGAAAGCAGGTCGTCACGTTCCTTGGTCAGGGAAGCCATGTCTTTCTTGCGACGGGCGATTTGCTCCTGCAAGCCGGTAATTTTGCTCTTGTTCCTGCCCACCTCCTCGTTCAGGGCCGACACACTCGAGTGCATAGGCAGGAATATCAGTAATCCGGAAAGGATTATCAGGACGCCTGCCACAATTCCAATTATCGCGTGCCTGGGGTCCTCGATAGAAATTCCCAGAAAGAGCTCTTCGTCACGGGCATGCACAAAAGTAAGCGCACTGACCACCCCTAACAAAGCACCGCAAATCAGAACAAGTATGAAAAAGAAAACAACCATTTTCCTCCCCCACTTCAAAGTAAACTCTTCGTTTGTTCCTCAACATCTTCTAATTGAACAGCTTATTGTCGTTCAAGTCAACCGTAAATCCCCGGTAAATGTCCATATACCAGGCGGAAAATCAAATACCCGGACTACGGCGGCGCATGTGTCAGGTCTGGCCGGTTTCCCCGCGGGCAAGCTCATAAGCCACAATTGAGGCCACAACCGCGGCGTTAAGGGACTCAACACGGGTGCTTATCGGCACACGCAGCCCCAGGCCTATGGTGTTCTTGTCCCTGTCAGAAAAACCTTTTCCTTCCGAACCGATAAAGACGGCCAGCGGCCCGCGCCGCGGAATATCCCGCAGGCTCGTCGCGCCATCCCGGCCGGTCCAGCAGACAGTATAGCCGCCTGCAGTGAGACTTCCTACAAGCTTGCCAAGCCCGGCGGCCTTTGCAAGCGGGACGTGAAGCACCGCTCCTGCAGAAGCACGCACCGCCTTGGGGCCAAAGGGGTCGGCGCTGCCGGCGCTCACGATAAGCCCGCCAAGGCCGAACGCGGCCGCAGAGCGCGCCATTGCGCCAATATTACCTGGGTCCTGCAGGCCCCAGCCGACAATAAGGTGCTTTCCCGCCCCGACAAGGTCCCGGACCCTCTTCCAGCAAAGTTTCACCTCGGCAATCAAACCCTGGGGCGTTGCAGTGTCCGAGATTTCACCAAAGAGCTTTTCAGGAATGCGAATAATCTCGGGAAGCGGTTCTGAATCCGGCAGCGCACCCTTGTAGCCCTCGCTCACAACAAGGCGGACTATCTCGTTGCCGGCTGTCAGGGCGTCATGGACAAACTTGGGGCCCTCTACAAGAAACGTGTCCAGGTTACTCCTGGCGTGTGGGTTCTTGAGCACGCGAAGGTGTTTTATCAGCGGGTTGCTCCGGCTGCTTATCAGTCGCTGGCGCATGCAGTGATTATCTTTTGCTTCCTGCTTTTGTCAACTGTTCTTTATTTATGGGCCGCCTTGTAGGTCAGGCGCCCCTTCGCAGGTCTGGTGACAACGCCAGTTCGCAGAAGTATTTCAAGGAGGAAATTGGCGCGGCAGTAGCTCACTCCAAGCTTCCTGCGCAAGAGGTTAAGGGTCGCCCCGCCGGCCTTCTTGACTACCTCCGCCGCCTCTTTACACGCCGGGTCCCACCAGGTCAAAACTTTGATATCACTCATGACTCCCCCTCTGTAACTTTTTCCAGCTACTATCTATTTCGACAAAACAGCCTGCTTGCATTAGCAGCCAAATAAAAAAGCCCGGCGTCGCCGGGCTTGCTCCTCTTTCCCTTTCGGGCGGAGCCTTTACTGAATGTGTCTGCGATGTAAATCGTCACACGGCCGCGAAACCTTTAGCCAAATCAACTAATAAAAAATTATTCGAGACACTTTTCACGTAAGCGGGCCGTATCTGAAAGTATACAAAACAAGATTCTGCTTGACTGAACTTGTCTGTCACGTTAGTATCTTGCTCAAATACTCGTTCGAAAAATATCTGGCAGTGCAGTAAGGGGGGAGAACATGCCGGAAGAAGAAGGAAACGAGCAAATCGAGCAGAATGAACCGGAGGAGCCGCAAGCACAGCAGGAAGAAGCTGCGCCGCCGGCTGAAGCTCAAGCGGAGACGCCCGCGGAGCCTGCGCCAGCGGTTGAGGTTCAACCAGAGATGCCGGCCGAGGCTGCAAAACCGAGGAAGAAAGTCCCTCAGATACCCAAGGGAAAGTTCAAGAAACGCGAAAAGGCAGACCTGGTCGGGGCAAAGGGCAAGTTCGCCGCGCCTAAGGAAGGCCCTGTCAAAAAACAGTCTCTCGACCGCTTCGCCAAGAAAAGCAGGATAAATAAAAAGATTCTCCTGGCGATTGTTATCGTAGTTGCAGTCCTTGTAGTGGCGTACCTGTTTGTCGGGGCAGGCACATCTGTCAAGACCCATGCCGTCTACCTCAACGCTCGCAACACCATCGAAAACAACAAGACCATTATGCCTGAGCTCGGCGGCACCGTTCTGAATGATGGCAGGTTCCCCAAACTCACCAAAAGCGAAGAAAACGGTCGCCGCATAGTTGAGATAGAAAACTCCATCTCCGGCGAAAAGAAAAGCGGGACATTCAAGGCCAAGGCCGTCTTCTACAGGAGAGCGTGGCAGATCCTTTACCTTGAAGTTACCGTGGATGGCAAAGTCTTCCCGCCTCTTATAAATAAAGAGGTAACCGACAAGGGCCTACAGAAGAAAGGCTAACCTGCCCGGCCGATAAGAACGTTGGTAAATGCAGGTCAGTCCGCGGAACATCCGTCCTCTCCTTTCCCGGATGCCCCGGTGCGCAAGCGTTCTATTTCCCGGCTCAGGTCCTCCTCACTGCCCACCCTGCCCGAAACCTCGCTCAGAAGCTTCTCCGTCTCCTGAGCGTCCCGGCGCAGCTTGAGCACCTGATAATCTGTCTTGAGTACAATCTCCCCGGACTCGCCGGCAAGGTCCTCGTGATCTTCTTCCCGATCATGGCCTTCGTCGCCCTGGGCTACGAGCACTGCGTGGCGAACATGTACTTCATCCCGATGGGGCTGTTCCTGAAGGGCACGGCCGCGGCGGGCGGTTTCGCCGCCGGCGCGCTGGACGGGCTCACCTGGGGGCGGTTCGTCACCGCCAACCTGGTCCCGGTGACGCTGGGCAACATCGTGGGCGGGGCGCTG
>CAYWBA010000381.1:0-3333 GCA_964455955.1 uncultured Planctomycetota bacterium
CAGCGACTTCTTTCGGTCCAAGGTGCTTATCTGTAAACGCCCACGCTGCCTTGTTCACCGACTTCTTGAGCACATCGAACGGGATGACCTCCTCCGTCTCAGGTCGGCCTTTGACCATCACTTTGAGGCCATCCTTCTCTTTGGACAGAAGGAACCTGACGCGCGGCGCTACAGGTCCGCTCTTGCTGCCGGCGAACTCGCACTCGACTCCAGTCCGCTTGCATTCAGCCCTGTAGGGAGCAACCGCCTCTACGAATGCCTGCTTGGCTGTCCGCTCGAGTTCCTTGGCCTTGGAGCGAAGCTCTTCAGCCTGGGCCGAAGCCTTCTTTTTCTCCTCGAGCGCCTTCTCTACCTCCTTCTTAAGTTCAGCGAGCTTGCCGTTACCGCCATCGGCCTTCTTGGCCTGCGGCTTCTGCTTGCCGTTGGCGTCGTCGGCCTTCGCGGTCTCCGGCTTCTGCTTGCCATTGACCTTCTTCGCGGCCTTCGCCTTGCCCTGCGCCTTCTTGGGCGCGCCCTTGCCCTTGGCCTTTGCCATAACACCATCCTCCAGTCTTCGGCAGGCGGTTGAGACAGGTTGGTTGAGACCTCCTCATCCAGCTTTGTTTCTGTCTCTCCATCGCCCGCCAGCCCTTATTTCAAGCGGTTTTCGGCTCGATTGCCACTCACATACAGGAGTATGGCCGACGAAGAAGCGAGGGGTTTATTGAAAGATTTTCACTTGTTTTTGCAGGAAAGCCCCAAGTCTGTAACTCCCTACAGACTTGGGGCTTGAGTGTTTCTTCGATTTTCTGCCTACAGCTTAATGCCCTTCACGGCAAGGGCGATCCTGGTAACGTCGCTGCAGAAGCGTATCAGCGCGTTGGCCCTCTCGCGCCTTTGTCTCAGGTCATCGAGCTTCTCGGTAAGCTCCACCGCCTTGAGAACGTTGGGGTCGACGCTGGCGATTTGAGAGAGCCGTTCCTCATCTCCCTCTGCGCAAAGCAGCATAGAGGTCTCGCAGGTCAGCGCAGATTGTCTTGACCTCAGAGTCATCCTTGTGCTTATCGATAAATTCCCTCACGCGCACTGCAGTCTCCAGTATACCGGCAGGAGCTTTAAGAAAGCTACAGACCCCGCGTTCTACCGTAAGGGAATAAACACGCAGCTGCTTAAATGAAGCCTTGGTTCGTCCTTTTGAGTATTTGCCTCACGGTTTCATATGAGATACTCTTAACTATCTTCAGTTCCACCAACTTGTCGGCCAGCAGATGCAGCGTCCAGCGGCTATGTCCCGTTGGAGGGCTGCTACGACTCAAGGCGATGAGCAGGTCTTCCTTTTCGTCGTCAAGTATTTTCCGGTATGGTTGCTTTTTCTTGTGCTTTTTACGGCTTACAGCTGCCTCCAGCCCTTCCTGGACAAACTGCCGCTGAACGTTCAGCACCGTGATGAGACCTGCGCCGAGAGCTTTCGCTATCTTCTTGTTTGGCCATGACTTGCCAACGGCGTCCGTCTTCAGAAGGATTTTCGCACGCTTAATCTCCTGCATCGAGGCTTTTCCCCCTGAGGCTATCTCCTTCAACCGGCAACGCTGTTCTTCCGTAAGCCGCACCTTATATTTTTTTCTTACAGCAAGGTCTCTCGGCCTGACTTCCTGGCGTGGCTTGGAGTGTGCGTAATCGGAAATATTTTCAGCAGCGGCAGCATCTATCCAGTCGAGAATTGCATCTGCCCGGGTTGGAAGGCGCAACCAGCCATCAAGCTCCATTTCCTGCATGGTTGCGCTATCGGGTTCAGAGTGTGCGGCAACGATCAGCCTGGGCCGGGAGAAAAGAATCTCGCCCTTGAGGAACAGCCAGAACCTTACCGGATCGAAGTCGGTGTGTTCGAGATGTACAAAGACCACATCCGGCATAGAAGTGGCGCATATCATACCGGCTTCAAACGCGTTAGCCGCGATATGCAGACTGTAACCGAAGGCGCTTTCGACTGTGCCGTGGAACTGTTCGGCCAGGTCCTGATGCGAGCTTACAAGAAGCACATCTACTGAGTTTCGCGGTTTGGGTTTCGCTGAGAGCTTGTGCCTGGTGATGAACTCAAGAAGCTCGCTCCTCGGCACGCGGCGTGCATTCGAGCAAGGAAGCTTGAAACCATTCAGATACCCGGCTTCGAACCAGTTGACGACAGTATTTATGTTGACGCCAAGTATATCGGCTATTTCGCCCGTTGTAAAAATCGACCTGGACTCTGGCAAACCTTCCATACAGATTCCCCGGCCACCTTCGCCTCAACTACCGTGCAGGTGCCGTGCCCCTTGCTACGCGCCACAAGATATATGGAAAATCCAAGATTGTAATTATGAGCAGTTATGCTGTGTAAGCAAAGGGATTTCCAACGAAAATCAGGGGAAGGGTTGCTGAACAGGTGAGCCAAAACGCGGGCACATGGCATAACATGCCAATGGCGCCGGACGGCTGCGCACACGGGCCAACGTGGGCACCCTGTGCGGCCGTATGTCGGAGAGGATGCTACCGTCATCTCGGCGTCCTGTACAGAAAGTACCAGTTCTCGATTTTTTCCCTTATACAGGAACGGGGTCACTGCCGCATCAGTATCAATGTATGCCCGTTGCCAAATGGCCGTTCTCTACAGAGGATTTTCCCGGCAACCGGCTTCTGTATAGGCGATGTTTTCTTTCTGACGGCTTCCACAAGCCGCCTTGTGACTTTCTGCTGTTTACCCCCCTCAAGAAGGGGGGTTCAAGCACCTCTTTATGCTTCATGGTTCAATTGTACCTTTGCCCCCTGGCCGGTGCTTTTACCCCTACCGAGAAGGGGTCTAACATTTGTTCTCGCGGCTGTTCTTGAACTGCTTGAAACCCCAAGATGGACATGACGGCGCTGGGCAGGGGAAAGTCTTATGCTGACAGCCATGCAGGACTTGGGGAAGATAAAAGTCTTGCCAGTGACAGCTCCTCTCTGGTCATAGTCCGTATGGTCGGGTCTCAGGCCGGCTCTCTCCAGCCTGCGCCATTCATGGGGATTGGCGGTGTAGAAGGTAACCTCATCCTCCTCCCGGTTGTAGTTGATGTTGGTCTCCTGCTCGTACAGAGTTAATGCCATTTCGGCCTCCCTTCGCTTCGGCATGCCAATAGCGGCGCGGTATAGATTCCACATGCTTGGTTGCGGAAACTATGGCCGGGATACAGTGGACAGACTATTTACCGCGCATAACCACGCGGGCTCGATGAGTCACGTACATAGGTTCAAGGACATGGCAACCCTCCTCCAAAAGAAAAAACCGAAGTTCACACGCGTTGAAGTCTCGTTGGATTCATGCGCGTGAACCCGGCCTCT
>CAYWBA010000382.1:0-3299 GCA_964455955.1 uncultured Planctomycetota bacterium
ATTATCAGGGTTTGGGTCTCAGTGGTTTCATCTCCCGCTTTTATCTTGAAGACATCGTCATCTTTTACAACTTGCTCCACCGTCGCGGAATTAAAACGAGCTCCGAATCTCTCCGCCTGCGTATGAATTCTCTCCATTAACTCCATCCCAGAGAGTGGTTCTGGGAAACCAGGGTAGTTTTCCACTTCGGCCGAAACGGTAAGCTGTCCTCCGGGAACAGTCCCTTCAAATATCACTGGGGCGAGGTCCGCGCGGGCGGAGTAAATACCGGCTGTCAATCCAGCCGGACCTGAGCCAGCTATAACCACTTTTTGCATATCATTTCTCCGTATGCGCAATGGACAATTGCTGCCAAATTGCCTTGAATTTCCTTACCTTGGCTGCCTTCACACGATACGCGCCCGCCAGTCACAAGGTCTTTCAGCCCAGATGTTCCGCTCTCAGGTCCATTAGGCGGGAACAAACACTCTCGCCTCACGAATCCAGCAGAGTCATTTGCTTATGAGTAGGTTTCTGCTTGTCCGGGTGCACAGCTTCCTGTGGACATGCTTTTACACACGTGCCGCAGTGCTCGCATTTCTCATTGTTAATGTTCGCCTTGTCGTCCACGATTTCTATTGCTTCCTGTGGACATTCCATAGCGCATACTCCACAGCCGATACATGCTTCCAAATCCACCCAAGGCATTATTCCCTCCTTCTCACCAGGTTTTGGTTATCTTGCACCGGTGAAATCAATTGTTGCTTCAACTTCGTTATTTCCCTTAGAATGCTTTCAGCGCATCCGTAATCTTGAACACAGCAGTCTTTCGGAATGTCTTTGAGAGAAACATCTTCCAGACAGCGTCCTTTGAAGTACTCAGTAAGCGTCTTCGCCAGGGGTGTGTTACTTAGAGTGCCGACCACCTCGAACTCCACAAAGCGCAATTTCCCATCGGAATCGCTTAAGGAATATCGGATGTTGTCAGAACAATCATTCATAGCTATCACGGCTTAACATCCTTTCCGCGCCGCCTCGTATTCGTCGAAAGAAAGATTAAGAATGGTTATTTCTTCTCACCTGTCCTCTCGATAATTTGCCTGACTACCTTCATAAATGCCCTCTTTGTTGGCGAATCGGCATAAAGAGACACTATCGGTCTGCCTGCATCGCCGCCTTCAACTATCCCAGGGTCAATGGGAATCGAACCAAGGCAGGCTACCCCCATTTCCTTTGCCATCTTCTCGCCCCCGCCGGATTTGAACAGGTTGACCTTTTCGCCACAGTGGGGACAAGTGAAGCCGCTCATGTTCTCGACAACGCCGAGTACCGGTGTCTTAACCTGCCTGCAGAACGTTATGCACTTCCGTACATCGAGGACGGAGACTTCCTGCGGCGTTGTGACTATGACGGCGCCATCGGCGTCGGGCACCAACTGGCAGATTGAAAGCGATTCATCGCCTGTCCCTGGAGGTGCATCGACCACGAGATAGTCGAGTTCGCCCCAGTTGACATCCCTGAGAAACTGTTCTATCAAGTGCATCTTCAGGGGGCCGCGCCAGATAACCGCCGAGTCGGACTCTGGTAGGAGAAAGGCGACTGACATGAGCTTGAGATTCGGCATGTATTCATAAGGATTCAGATTCTTTTCGGTGCCACTTACACGCTGGCCTTCAACGCCGAGCATTTTGGGAACGTTGGGACCGTGGATATCTATATCAAGAAGCCCCACCTTTTTGCCCTGAAAAGCGAGAAGGACCGCTACGTTGACAGCCACTGTACTTTTGCCGACACCGCCCTTGCCGCTCAGTACAAAGACCTTGTGCTTAATCACACTGAGCCGCTTCTTCAGTTCCTTTTCCTCAACATCACGCTTCAAGTTTTGTGTCATTTCCTTTTGCGTTTCCATGACTATCTCCTGAATCGTTCTAATCTACCGATTGCACTTCTTGGGCAAGTAGCCCCTTCAAACGGTCGAGTGTTACAGGATAAGGCTCCATAGCAATGCCCATAAAATCGGAGAACTCAAGTATCTTCTCGGGCGATTCCTCTGAGACTTCTTCAAACATATTAAATGGGTCCAGGAGAACGGCTTTGTCGTTTACAGGAAACGTCTCATTGGCCATGCCCTTGTCAAAGTCCTTGAAGATGAGCTTCCAGTACTCGAACCAGCCGGGCGTGAGCCAGTAGACTTTCTGCCCGGCCGCTATAGCATCCCTTTCCTCGGCGCTGGCCAGCATGTCAATGCAGTTTTTCGCGCACAGCCTTGAAATGTTACCGCCGTGTTCACGCAGCAGCCAGTCAACATCTCCGGAAGGGTCAAGCGGGTCCAGGTAGCACCTCTCGCCGTAGACAACGATAACCTTCCCGCAGCTCTCCTTGGCCTTGTAAAGCTGATTGAGAAGCTGTTTCTTGAGCTCGGGCTGCCACTCGTGTAGCCCCGGAGCGGTAAACAGCAGGACATCGGGGTCAAGAAACCCCTCCTCCTTGAGTTGGGTCAATTCACGCCGCATCGTGCCACAAGAGACAACTGCAGTGCCTTTGAAAGAAACTTTATCCGGCATTAATCAACTCCCTCCACTCTTGCCTGGGGCAAAGCTCAAATTGCGTACTTATCTGTTTCGGGCAGGCCGTCTTTCTCGATGATTACGACCATAGTCATGAAATCCGTCTTTCGTATGAAGCCTTTGACTTCTCGGTGCCGGCCGTACAAGTCTGTCACACTCAGCTTGTCACGTTTGCGCTCAATTACTGTAACTTCTGTGAGAAGCGGCTCTTCGCCTTTGGGTTCCCCAGGTTCTGCCACGTAGACTGTTGCCAGACGCATTTGCAGTTATGCCTTTCTTCTGCGCTGTAAGCGGAAACCCGTTGCCAGCATTACCTGCCTGTATTCGAGCAATTTGCATTTTACCTTCTCGAAACCGGCTCGTTTCATCATGCCGGCGGTTTCCCGGCATGTGTAATACTTCTCATCCCATAGTTTTTCTGCGAGCGAGCGGCGAGGAAAGTCCATTATGAGAATCTCGCCCCCGGGACGCAGAACCCGGTGCGCCTCTCTAAGAACCGTGACGGGCGCACGCATCTCGTGTAGAGACCAGGTCATTACCACGGCATCGATTGACCCGTCCGAAAGGAAATCCATTGACCTGGCGTCGGCTTTTATGCACCGGGGATTGCGCCCAACGGAACCTTTCTTTTTGCGCCCGTGATGCGGAAGCTTTTCGGAGGAAACATCGACACCGATAACCTGCTGCGAATACGTCTGGACAAGGAAATCACACAGTTCACAGCCACCGCATCCGATATCGAGCACACGGTAG
>CAYWBA010000383.1:0-1993 GCA_964455955.1 uncultured Planctomycetota bacterium
CCCTGCCTAAAAACATCCCGCACTCCGACTACATAGAGAATCGCCGCAGGCGCTATGCTAATAGGTCTGCCGTGCTGGCCTCTCCATAGGTTCATCTGCCATGAGGCAGTTTTACACCTTGAGGAAGGCAAGGCGCCAAAAGGCGCCTCAACCCATTATCCACCGGTGCAATTCCCCGGCAAGCTTGGTGGCCTCGTCTTTCAGATCCTTTATCGGCATGTCTCTGTTCTGCAGCATCGCCGCGGCAGCCTTCAGCGCGCACATCCTGGATATCTGCGTATCTTTATTCTCTTTAGGCCTTTCGCTTTGAGACGGTTGCGGCGTCTTGAACTCGGCGCCCAGCTTCTTCACACCCGTGACCCTTGGGTAGTTGCCGCCGCTGTGCTCGATTTCCACAGTATCGCCGGCCCGGACACCGGCTGCGGTGCAGCAGCTGTTCCAGTCGTAGAAGGCCTGCCTCTGGCCTTCCAGTCCTATCACAGTGTAACTGTCGCCCTTTGCCGATTTCCTCGCTTGCAGCTTGATGACCTTGCCTGTTGCTTTTGCCACGTTATCACCTCCTTGAATTTTACGATCATGAATGCCCCGCTTTTCTCTTGTATTCTGGCCTCTCTGAACAGGAATTGCGAAATGCGAGGTCTATCAAGCTGGGCCCTGTGCAGTCAGGTTTCCTGTAATTGCCTTCTCCCACTTTCTCCCGCTCGAATTCCTCCCGGAACCGCTCCATCCTTTCCCTGATTACCACGGAAATATGAAACAGATTGTCTGCCTGTTCCCGGAAGTTCCCCTTGTAGAGCGCGACAGTCGATTCGCCTATGGCAGCGCGGAACAGGTCTTCCGTAGGCGGGGAGTGCCCGCCCGGGTTCTTCTTGTACTCCGGCTCTCCCCGAGCGAGCGTCTCATATCCGTCCAACTCCATTGCTTCAGCCTCCTCGTCCAGTGCGCGGTCGAAACAGTACTGGCAGACTCTCCCCGGGAAAGCGTTCCTTTCCCGGCACACCACACACTGTCTGTAGTGGTCTGGCTCGATTTCTTCTTCCCTTATCGGGTAGTGTTTGTACATTCTCTCGCCTCCTTGTGATGAGCATTACTTCCAGGAATTTGCGCTCCTTCTATCACCCGCACCTCGTCAAAACCCAGCTCCGCAGCCTCTTCAAGTGTCGGGCGGTCAAAGTCCCGGGCCATGCGCCTGACCTCGCCTATGGCGACCCTCCTGTCCTTCCTCGCCCTGGCCAGCAGGACAGAGGGCTTTACGTCGAAGACTACCAGTATCTTGTAGTAGCCCTCCGCATTCTGGACCGAGTGCCAGCGGGCCCGCTTGGACAGGTGGCAGGCGTCCAGTATGACATCCCCGCCGAGCATCAGGGCTGTTTGCTTGAGGTCTTCGAAGACTGCCCAGAACCGGGGGGCCTCCCTTGAGAACTTGACCCCAAGGGCAGCCCTGACCTGGTCAGAAGAGACCACCTGGCCCGGCAGCGACCTGGCCAGAGTGGATTTCCCGCAGTGGGAGGGGCCGCAGAGGACAATGAGCCTGGGGCGCTGCCGGGAGCGGACCGAGTTTAAGCGCGTTACCTTTCCCCTGCGGCCAGGTCGTTCAGACATAGAAACCAGCCTCCCCTATGTTCAGTGGGCAGTTAGCCAAAGCCACTCTGCAAAACTCACCGACTTCTTTCAGAAACAGCGGGTTCAAGGCATAACTACTCTTGCGGATTTTCACCAGTTGCTCGTCCTGTAACAGTTCCTTGACGGCTTTCCAGGTCGCCTGATAAGTCCTGCTACCGCACCGCCGTCGGATCCTGTTGTGTAGCCGCCTGACTGACAATGTCCCATGGACAGCCAATACCTCGATGATAACGTTCTGTGTGGTGGTCACGTAGGGGTTATAGACTCGTTTCATACGGCATCACGCTCCCGCACCTTCTTGGTGGCTTGCTTTCGCCTCCCCGAATAAGGCAGGTTTTTCTCAGGGATTTCCCAGACCCTGGGGCCGAGG
>CAYWBA010000383.1:2093-3286 GCA_964455955.1 uncultured Planctomycetota bacterium
CCTCCCCGAATAAGGCAGGTTTTTCTCAGGGATTTCCCAGACCCTGGGGCCGAGGCTCTTGATTTCCGCTTCGCTGAAGTTGCCCCACTCTTCCTCAAGCCCCTGCACGAAACCGAACCAGACAGTGTCCTTCATAGGCTTCCCGTTGATTACGCTGGTCTGCTCGCACACCTTTTCAGTGGCGAACCAATACCAGCCGTTGAAGCTCTCCCAGCCTCGGAGAACCTTCTTCCCGTCTATGTGCAGTTTTCCTTTCTTCACTTCAAACTTGGCCATATAGACCACCTCCTTTGCAACTGAAGGCCGCCTCCTGAGGAGACGCCCTATGTTTTCGAGAATATCGGAGTCCTCGGAGCGAGCGGCTTCACAACGTCTGAAGGAGGGAATTCACATTAGGGAGAGCCTGTAGGGCTCATGTGGGGCTCGACCTTAAGTGAATTCCAGTGATGCCGCCAGCGGAGAGGACGGTCTTATTTGGGGAAAAGGGGCCGGGGAATGCGGCAGCTCCTGAGGCCCCCAGCCAAATTATCGAGGAAGTCGTGTCGGCGGCCGCAGGCCGAAAGGCTCATTAGTGGAGCGGTTTGCCTGCCACAGTCGTGTTTGAGCTCCACTTAAGAGCCTTATGCGCGTCAGACTTATCCTTAGTACAGTTCGTCATAAGAAAGTATACGAAGTCGAGCCAATATTTCTTTTTGTCCACTTTTTTGTGATTTGCTGTACTTAGAAAAATGTAAGGATGTTGACTATCCCCGGCAAGGATACTATCCTGCTGTCTCACCAGTCTGAAATACCAGTAAGGTTCCATAGGAAAGGAAAAACAGTGGCAAAGGCAAAATCGAGACCGTTGACAAAGAAGCAGGCCGCAATGCTTGATTACGTCATCCAGTGCGTGGAAAAGGAGCATCGCACTCCCACCATCCGCCAGATGGGGACGAAGTTCAAGTTACGCTCTACCGGCAGCGTGAGAGATGTAGTCCGCGCTTTGGTCAAGAAAGGCGAGCTTCTCAAGGACGAGGCTTTGTCAAGAGGTGTCCGGCTCAATCCTAAAAAGTATACGGTGAAGGTCAGCAAGAAGAAATAGCGGGGCTTCGTACCCTTTGAGCCTGTGCTGCAGGTCAAACTTCAATATTTTGACAACGGCTTTCTGAATTCGACGATTGGCTCGTTTTCCATGAACGCGTTGTTCAAAATCA
>CAYWBA010000384.1:0-3283 GCA_964455955.1 uncultured Planctomycetota bacterium
AGTGAGGGTATGAAGGAAGAAACATGCAAAAACAACAAGCCGCAGGAAGCGCTCTTTGACGCCCTCCTCAAAGCAGCCTCACAGTAGCAGCCGTTGACTCGCTTATTTGGGTTTGCCAAAAGACTCGCACCATCGCTGCCACTCCTCGATAACTTTCCGGCGCTCATCCAGAGGCTTTGAAGCATCCAGCCCGCTGCCCTGACCGGAGATTTTTCTTAAGAGACTAACAGAAAGTTCGCTGGGGGTGCTTACCTTTATCTCCTTCAAGGTTATTCCCTGTTTCTTAGCACCTTTCTGTATGATACTTGTCTCACTGGGGTCCAGATTCTTCGCGAGCATAGGAACTAACTTCTTTATCTGCTCATCGCCAAGGTCGGTCTTGGCAAAGGAGTTGACGACCTTCAAGCACGCCCTTCTAACAAACCAACTGGGATCGTCGACAAGGTTCACCAGAGTATCTACGAACTTCTTCTTGTCCTTGTGTTGACCAATGTAGTAGAGAGCGAGCAAGCGTTCGCCCGGGTCGGGGTTAGATAGTCTGGCCACCTGAATATCGAGATTGTTCAACTCTTCAAATTCTTTTGCGCTCTTCTGTATTTTTTCGATCAGTTCCAGAGCGGGAAAGACACTTACGGCTTCTATGATACTCTGGGCCTTGTCCCGAACTTCGATATCCTTAGTCTCCTTTGCAGCTTTCTTAAGGGGTTCGACAACAGGCGGGCCAATCTTGATTAACCGCATCTTAGCGTCTTCGCGGACATTCCAGTTATCGTTTCCCAATTTCTCAATCAAATCGCCTATTTCTTTTGTTAATTCAGGAGTCAGGGTCAGGGGTGGATAGCCTGAACTTAACAAAGTTTTTGTTATGTCCCAGAAAGCATAGACTCTCTTGCGCACCCTGTCGGGAATATGGTAACCGGGATGCGACACAGGTTTGCCAAGGTCCATGCCGGACAGCTTGTTTATTGCGTCAAGTGCGGGAATGCATTCGCAGAAGACACCATAACGATGCCGTCTCGGGCAGTTCTTCATAACACTAACCAGGAAAGGCAACGCAGCTAAGTTTCCCGCCTTGCCGATTTCCCGTATCACGCGTTTAGTTGGACCCGGGTTGTATGAAGTTGAAGTCTTGCATTCATACAGTTTCAGAAGCAGCGACAATACCTGAGGGTCACCACTCAATATCTTCTCAGAGAAAAGCTCATGTGCTTCAGTAAGATGGATAGCCAGCGCCATCGCAGGTTCAAACTTATGAAGCGTTTCTATCGCGTTAGCCAGATGAACGCGCTCTTCATAGCGATTCACTGCACCAAAGCCGAATGCCCCCATGAGGTTCCACACCAGCGCACTTAGTGCTGCATCATCCTTGCCTGCCCGGTTCAAGATGGCAGATGCGCTGATAAGCCGGATAAGTATTTCATCGGATTTGAGTCCTGCCCGGAAAATGGGCTCCAGCTCTTTCCAGTCCACTTTCACTTCCGACAACTTCGCGTGGCAATACTCTCTCAGTTCATACCAGTCCACTTTTAACGCATTCTTGAGCAAGGCAAGCCGCTTGTCCGCCGAGGTTATAGAATTGAACGCAACCATAGTTTCTGCCAAACTCACCTCAGGGTCATTGACAGTCTTTAATTCTGTTATTGCGTAATTTAACTGGTCGCTTATGCCCCAGGAACCGTCAACAAACCGCGATAGAATTAGAAGATACAATTTATCCTTCTCATAGGTAATGTGCTTAAGAGCACGGCGTGGGCGGCCATCCATTACCTTTTCTCTCTCCAACTGGGAAAATGAAAGCGTGACATTGCTGCTGTTGAAAGTCCCCTTGATTACCTTTTCTATCTTTATCTCAGCGTACCGTTCTCCTCCCGATTCCTTGATGCCAGTGACCTTCCCGACAATTATGCCCGGGATTTGTCTTGATTTTACCACCGCTTCGCGCGAGGGAAGCGGCCGCCTGGCATAAGCGGGAAATAACAGGAAGAGAAATGCAACCAGGACGCAAAAGAAGACTGCTGTTCTTCTCATAATGCTTATCCCCCTTCATACATTAAACAGTTCTGCGGCATTCCTGCCTGCTATATTTGTTTTTTAGACGCCTGCCGTATGAGAAAGTTCCTGAAACTGTTTGAATTTTACGGAGGTTTCTGGCGGAATAACAGCGAGAACTTAAACAGCGCTACTTGACTTTACCTCTACCGCAAGTCATACACAAGTGGTGCCTTGTGGCCGGCCACGTGGCCGGTGGCAGCGCCACCGGCGGGGACGATGTTTAGCCGCGCCGCGCTCCGTCGCCATAGCTTTGGCGCGTCGGCGACCTGCGGCGCGGCCTTGCATGTACCACCAACAGCGCGTATAATTATATCGGGCACCGCGTGCAGCATGGGGTGATGATTGAAACGAGACAAGGCTGCCAATCATGCCAGCAGGACTAACGCGGCAACTACTGCAGCCGATATAACGTTTGCAACAAGGGATAGAAATGGGAAAAGTAGCGAAACTGGCTTTTCGCTATGCCTGCGTCCGACCATCACTGCCAGAACTTCAGAGCAAGACAAAACGATAAGTATGGGAAGCACAGCAAACGAGATGAAACCGTACCCGAAACCTAATAATTTCTCTGGTAGGAAATAAGGCGGATTCGACCTCTCCATCCCCGGCAGCCATATAAACCCGGTTCCAAGGACTGCCAGGGTTACTATCGAAACCCACAGAAGCCGTACCTGTCTTCGCTTACTGTCCGTTTGCGTTTTCATTCCAGAATTATAAATTTTTTGTTTAACAAGACTCCACTTGACCGGGGTTTCCCAGATGGCCTTTCTCTGTGACCGTCGCAGAGCCTTTCGACAACATATTAGTACGATAATCTGCCTTCTGCAAACGAAATTTTCCTTGCAAAGCGCTCTTCTCTCATCGTCTCCCCGTCCTGCAACCCCTTCAGCCAGAAAGCAAAAATGGCATCCCTGTTGACCAGAAGTTGCTTGTGAGATTTTGTCGGCGCGTCGCGTCACCCTGCACCTATTCTCTATCCCTCCCTACCTTGAAAAGGATTCCAGGGGAGATTGGATTTAAACCTGCCTCTTGGGTACATGAACTTGCCAAGGAAGGCTCTGAGCCTGCTGAGAGAAGTGGGCAGGGTCTTGTTAGAGGAACATTGGGACGCAAGGCTGGAAATTTTTTTTGAAAAAAGTGTAAAGAGGTGCAAGAATGTCGAATACCTTGCGTCTACTCTATCAGAGAAGGGAATACGAAAGCAGGATTTTGGGATAAGGAGGTTGTGGTA
>CAYWBA010000385.1:0-3272 GCA_964455955.1 uncultured Planctomycetota bacterium
AGTTATGAGGAGATTGCAACAGTTCTTGAAAGGCCGCTGGGGACTGTAAAATCGCAGATGCATTACGCTTTGGTTGCGCTCCGGGAAAGGCTGAGAGACGCCGTCGAGCGCGCGTAGAAAAGGAGGTCGCTATGAATTTGCCGAAGTTCTTGCTTGTGGTGGCGACAGGGGTGTCGCTTCTGGTTTGCTCCGCCTGTGGAAGTGAAAGCGTGGAGGAATTCAAGGAAAAGATAGACAGGGGCAAGTTCGACCAGCCAGACGCACTGGAAGCCCTGGAATCCGGAGGGGAATACAAGCGCGAAGTGGCAGCCGGGTATCTCGCCATGTACGGAAACGAGCAGGTCATACCGGTGCTCGTCAAGCACATGCATAATGACCCCTCTGCCCAGGTGCGCAAGACATGTCTTATCGGCCTGCTCTCGCTCAACAAGGATTTCATAGTTCCCGAATTCATAAAGGCGCTGGGCGACAAGGACGAAGGTATCAGACAGAAGGCTGTTTTTGCGCTCGGAAAGGTTCGTACTGAAGAGGGTTATGCCGCAGCAGTCGGGATGCTCGCCGCCTCCGAGGCTGAAATAAGGCTCACCGCGGTGGAAGCAGTTACAAACTTCGGCAAGCAGGAATCGCTGGATGAGCTGCGCAAGCTCTATGATGATGAAGACTCAGCCGTTCGCAGAGCGGCCGTTGAGAAGGTAGCCGAGCTGGCTCCCGCTAACAAGGCCGCGGATTATATGATACCTGCGCTCGAGAGTCCGGACTACGCAATCAAAAGAATAGCAGTTGACAAGCTCGGCGACTTGAAAGCGAAGTCAGCCGCCGGCGCGCTCATACCCATGCTTAAAATCGAAAATGCCGCACTGCGCGAGGCAGCTTGTGTGGCACTGGGCAAAATGCGTGCTCACGAAGCAGCCAAAGACCTTATTGAACTCTTCAAGGATGGGGACCAGGAGGTCAGACGCGCGGCCGCAGAGGCGCTTGGAAGGGTCGGTACGGGAGAGTACTCGGCTGAGCTTATCGCCCTTCTTGACGAAGGTGACGGCGCTGTGCGCGAGGTGGCACTCGACGCATTGGTCAGGCTAAGGGTGCGGGAGGCATCCTTCATGGCCAAGCTCAGGTACATGGCCAACAATGATCCGCATACCAAACTCAGAGAAAAAGCAAAAAAAGCTCTCGAAGAATTGAAATAGGAAGATTTTGAACTTTTGAAGCCACTCCCAAGTAGTATATACGGGAGTGCTTCAAAAGGGGTGTAAATTGGACTGCAGTGAAATCCGCAACCTAACGGAAGATTACGTCTTCGGCCTTCTTGACCAGGCCGGGGAAACGCAGGTCACGGTCCATATCAAATCTTGTACGGACTGTGCCCGCGAAGTAGAACAGGCGCGGTCGCGTAAAGCCGCATACGCCGCCTGGGAAGTGCCGCCTTTGCCTGAAGGCGCAACTGACAGGTTGATGAGCCGCCTGCATGCCGGGGGCCTGAAGCGTCAAGTTACATACAGGCCGCTCCTTCTCAGTGCCCTGACTGTGGCTGCCGTGATTGTTGCTGCTGTGGCACTGCCAATGCTCTTCCTCGCCGAGCGCCCGCTCGTGATGAGCTTCCAGCCCGAAACTGTGAGTTATAAGGGGTTCTTCAAAGAAACTTTGTCACAGGAGCTTGCTGTCCCGTACGACCAGTATGCAAATGCATATGTTCTGGTTAAGCTCAGCTCGGCAGGCCGCGAATCGCCCGTTGTCGCTTGGGTTTCGCTCAACGGTGAAATCCTGAAGTATTTCGATACCGCTTACGAAACCGGGTGCTCATGCATCCTTACCAGGACTGACGGCCTCACCGGCGGATGCAACCTCGTTACAATAGAAAACCGCGGTGAAGCTCCACTCGAGTTCGAAATAACTCTCGTAACCGGCTCCGTGAAATAACCCGGCAGGGTTCCAATCTTTTGACCCCGCAAGTTGAAGATTCTCGCTTGCAACCACCTCCTCAAGCTGGTAAACTGAAACAATTCTTTTGCCCCCTGGATAAAAGGTGATTAGCATGAAGCCTTCAGACTTTCCCAGCCATTCCCCGTATTCTTCTTCCGGCTCGTCGGTGGTTGAGTTCACCGTCAGGGCAGTCATATTGGGGATTGTCCTTTCTGCAGTTATGACTGCGGCAAATGTCTATCTCGGCCTCAAGGCCGGTATGACTGTCTCTGCAAGCATACCTGCCGCGGTAATCTCCATGGGCATCCTGCGCGGCCTGATGCGCAAAGGCACTATCCTCGAGAATAACATGGTCCAGACAATCGCTTCAGCAGGGGAGTCGCTCGCGGCCGGTATCATTTTCACCATCCCCGGACTCATCCTTACAGGTGTGTGGGCACACTTCCATTACTGGACTGTAAGCCTCGTCGCGTTGCTCGGCGGCGTGCTCGGCATTATGTTTATGATACCCCTCAGGCGCACCCTGATAGTCGAAGAGGTCGAACTCAAGTACCCCGAAGGCGTTGCTTGCGCCGAGGTCCTCGAAGCTGGCGAAAAGGGCGGCAGGTCCATGCTGACCATCCTCGCAGCTCTCGGAGTCGGCGCTGTTATCACCTGGTTTATCAAGGGTGTTGCACTTTTCAAGGGTACTGTCGAATTTGCACGCGGTATCGGCAAATCAGCGGTGGGCTTCGGGCTTGACGTGTCAACAGCCCTCATAGGCGTTGGCTATATCGTCGGTTTCAACATTGCGCTGCTTGTCTTTATCGGTGGCGCTATCGCCTGGTTCATAGCACTCCCCATAGCTTTCCCCTCGGTTTTCCCCAAAGGATTGCCAGTGGGGGAAGACGGCAAAGTCATGAGTATGGTGGATGCTGTTGGGAAGGTATGGAGTACACAGATACGCTACATGGGCATCGGCGCAATGGTCATAGGCGGCCTCTGGTCAATATTCAAGATGCGACGCGGGGTGCTCAAAGGGATAAGAGATGCTTTTGGCGGGTACAGGGAGAAGCAGGAGCAGGAAGGCCGCATCCCGCGCACCGAAACTGATATGCCTATGCGGAGCATCGTAATCATAGCGGTGGCTATGGCGGTCGGCATATTCATCCTGTATGCAATGGTTACCCAGAGCCAGACTATCACGGCCAAGGGTGGGATCTCGGTAGTCCTCGCCGGGAAGATGGGCCAGCGTCCCGCCTACGGCCTTGTACCGACTGCCTCTGGCGAAAATGAATGGAAAGTTGAAGGAACACTCTACGAGAGCATTGACCGCGCGTATCTGGTAGAGGTGGGCGATATTGAGAAAGAGT